>CAKZZJ010000033.1 GCA_937885165.1 uncultured Caryophanales bacterium | reverse complement strand
GATAATTATTTTTAATATTATTTTTCATTCCTTTTATAACTTCGTTAGTTTGCTTGAATTTTTCTTGAGTATTTTGATTTATTTTTTTAGGTTCATTTAAATTAATTTTTTGATTATTTTTATTATTATTTATATTACTTTCTCCTTTGTTTACTTTGTTTTTTATATTACTTTTTTTTTCTTCTTTTTCATTTTCTATATTCAAAGAATCATATATATTCATTTCTTTATTTATTTCTTTGCTTCTTTCTTTATCCCTTTCTATTTGCTCATGTTGTAATTTATATGAAATTTTTTTTAGTTCTTCATATGTAAAGATTATTTTATTAAATGCATTTTGAAGATTTAAAATCCCAATTTCTATTAACAATGGAATTAAATCTTTCCATTTATTCTCTGAATGATTCTTTAAAAAGTCTCTGATAATTTTATGACTGAGACAACTTTCCAACATTTTTATTTTTTTTCTTTTCAAAAAATAATTAAAAAACTATTAAAATTATGTAAGTTTTTATTAATATTAATTCATTATTTTAATAATTATTAATATTTTAAAGTATATTGAAAATGGAAAATAAAAATAATCAGGATGAAAATGGCCAATCAGCCAGTAATATTAATGATTCAGACTTATATGCAAATCCCTTTTCTAACTTTAATGAAAATGATGATATAACTAATAATAATAATTCAAAAAAAGAAAATTGTATTAATACAAACGATAACAATAATGATCTAAAAGAAAATTTAAGTAATTCAAATGAAATGAAAAAACAAGAAGAAAATAAAAATATAAAGGATAAAATGTTAAATGATGAACAAAATATAAATAATAATGATATTAATAATATTAATGAAAATATTGATGATATTAAAAAGGGAAATATTAATAAAAAGATAAATATTTCTGAACAAAAAATTTCTAATAATAAAGAACAGTTGAATGCTTCAGAGAATAAACCAAAATATTTTATGATAAAAGAAACAGGTTCTCTTATATATATTGAAAACACAAAAAAACTATCTACAATGGCAATTGAGAAATCATTTAATAAAATATATGAAGTTAAAGATTTTAATGAATTATTAAATTTAGATATTAAAAAAACATATTCAGTAGATGCAATTCTTGGGATAATTGATATTAATGGGAATAATAAATATATTTTAGTTGTTTCTTCTTCTAATTTAATTGCAAATATAATAGGAGCAGATATTTTTAATATATTAGATGTTGATTTAATAAAAATAACACTTTTTGATGAAACAGAAAATGAAAAAAATAGAATTAATGGTGTAAAAAAGCTTTTCCAATCTAAAAATTTCTATTATTCAAATAAGATTGATTTATGTCAAAACCTATTTATTAAAAACAGAAAAAATATAATTAATGATTTTTGTGTCAATTCTTCTTTGCTGAAGTTGTTCTTTGAAAACTATATATCCTCTGAATTTTATACTAAAATAATATATGGATATGTAGGATTCAAAAAGAATATTGAGATAAAAAACGAAAAAAATTCAGCCATGATTGATAATATAATAATAGAAAGAGTCAATAAACATTTAAAATTTAATTCTGATATTGCTAATCAAATGAAAGAAATTGAATTTATTTGTATTTATAAAAGACCTACCAAAGATGCTTTTAATAAGAATAAATACAGTATAAATATTTTTACTTTTACTTTTTATGTAAGCAATGAAATTGCTAATAATAAGATACCTTTTAATCCTTGGAATAATTTCATTATGAATGAATTGTCACAATATCAAAATATTGTTTGCATTATTAATAATAATGTAAATATAGATTTGAATAATAATATAAATATAAATAATAATTCTATTAAAAATATTATTTTTAATTCAAATCAAATTGGGCAAAAAGTAAAATTATTAAATTTTACATCTGATTGGAAAAAAAACTTATTTTTTGATAGCAATAATAATTCAAATAATTTTATTAGAAGTGGTTCTATTAATCCAAATAATTGCCAGAAATATATTTTCTGGTTCATAGATATAAATAATCAATTTAATGAAAATGATTATTGCTTTAATACTATTATTAGATTAATGTGGAAATCAATGCAACAACAAATTTATTTGATGAATTTGGGAATAAACATAGGGCAATTCAATAAAAATAATAAAGAAATAATTTGTAATAACTTTAAGGAACTTATAATGAATTATCATAATGATTTAGATATCAATAAAAAATCTATATATAAATCACAAATGAGGAAGCAATTGCAAAAAGTTTTTGACTATTATTTTAATAATCAAAGCAAAATAAATAATTCAAAAATTAATATTTATGAGACTAATTATAATAGTAATAATAATAATAATCAAAGTAATCAAAATAATAATCAATCAATCAACCTAACTGATAGTTCTAATTTTAATAAAAACAATTTGAATGCTTATCAAAATGTAAATATTACTCAAATTAAAAATAACAATTTTGCCAATCCTTTTGCACAAAATAATAATATGAAACCAAAAACACAAATTATGAATTCAGGTTCCAGATATAATATGAATATAGCGAATAATAATATGAATATGAATACTTCATCTATTCCAAAAAAATTAAACATTTTATGCTTGACATGGAATGTTGGAGGAATTCCAAGTGAAAAAAAGTATGATATAAGAGATTTATTTACCCAAAATATTTTTTATAAAAATAATAAAATACCTGATATCATTATCATCGGCCTTCAAGAAATAGTTGAATTGGATATCTATAATATTTTATCAATAACAACAAATGAGGAAAATGTGTCAGATTGGACCAAAATTATAATTTCAACAATTAATTCTATTTATCCATCCACTTTTAAACAAATTTCAGTTCAAAATTTAGTAGGAATTTTTTGTTTATGTTTAGTTAAATCTTATTTAAAAGATAATGTTAGAATTATAGGTTATGAATCAACTGATAATAATACCTCTTTATATAATTTTTCTCCTTTCACAACTGATAAATTTAACATTATGATGTTGAACGGTGATATTAAAAATCAAAAAAGAAGATAATTATATTGATTTAAAGAAATTACAAAATAAAAATGTTAATTATTTTGCTTTGAGTCATATTCATAAAAGAGAAGTTGGTGAAGTTGGAGAATCTAAATATTCATATCCAGGATGTGTTTTAGGTCGTGGCTTTGATGAGGTAGGAGAAAAAGGTTTTTTAGTTCTTGATACAGAAACTAACACAACTACATTTCATCAATTATCAGATATTTTATTTGAGCATATTGATATTCAGGTTAATGGTTTAAATGAAGCAGAACTCAAAAATGATATATCTACAAATCTAGGTAGCACTAAGCTTTCTTACATTACATAAATAAGATTGATCGGTAAGTCAGATATAGAGATAGATATTGATGATTTAGAAATGTCATTTAAAGATAAAAGATATTATCTAACTATAAAGAATGTTTCTAAACAAGCATTAAACTTTATTCCTAATGAGAATGAAAATTCATTAAGAAATATGTTTATAAATAAGGTTTTGCAAGATCCTAATTTACGGAGGAAATTATATGGGATATTATCAGTCATGTCCAGAATTTGATGAATGCAATCGTCTCATCGATGAATATTTTGAAACCAAGCAATATGAAAAGTGCTTTCAAGGACATCTACCACTTGCTGAGAAAGGCTATCCACTAGCAGAATGCCAGCTTGGCTATTTCTACTATTATGGTTTAGGAGTGAAAAAAGACGAAGACAAAGCATTTTATTGGACAAAGAGGGCAGCCGAACATGGTGATCGGGATGGACAGTTTAATCTTGCCTGCTTTTATGAAGAAGGAATCGGGACTGAAATTGACATGGAAGCGGCAAAAGCATGGTTTATAAAAGCTGCTAAACAGAATCATGATTTGGCAATCAGAAAGTGTAAAGAACTGAAAATATATAAAGATTGACATATAATTGATAGCATAGATTAAAACATAGTTTTTGCTGATGTGACTTCAGGTAGCCGAAAGCAAAAGACAGCATCAGAAAACATATCTTATATTTTTTTTGACATAATGTTTGAGAAAATTCTTATAAATCATAGGAATAAAGTGGCATAAATGGTATAATTTTATCAAAATGTTTCGATTATTATAATAGAAAAGAGGATGCTTTATGATTATTTATAATAGAACTTTAGGGCAATTTAAAAATGATGTGACTTTAAACATGATGCAAGACATCCTTTTAAATACGTTAAGAGAAAAAGGGATAAGTGGTGGTTCACCAAGTGAAGTTAACTCATGGAACAACTCCCTACATTTTATGAAAGATGTTTTAGATGATAATTATTTTTCAACTGAATGTGAAGTTGCTATCGAATATAATATTCCCCAGACTTCTAAACGAGTTGATTTTATGATTATGGGTAATAACGATGATAAAGACCATATCATAATTGTAGAACTAAAACAATGGGCAAAAGTTGAAAAAGTTGATGACAATTGTGATCATTCTATTATGTCTGACTTAAAGAGTCATGAACCGGTAGCTCATCCATCATATCAAGCCTATTCATATAAATGTTTAATAAGAGATTATTGCGATGATAGTAGCGTTACTGAAGAATCATTAAAACCTTGTGCATATCTTCATAATTTAACTGAAAAATACAGACCAATAATTGAAGATGATATTTATAGTGAGTGGACACAAGAAGCGCCTGTGTTTTTACAAAAAGATGTTATAAAGATTAGAGATTTTATTAAGCAATATATTCATCTAAAAGCCAATGATGGTTCGCTATTATATAAAATTGAAGAAGGCAGATTAAGACCAACAAAATCATTACAGGATGCTCTTGATTCAATGCTATGTGGTAATGAGGAATTCCACATGATTGATGAGCAGGTTGTCGCTTATGATAAGATTATGAATGCCATTGAAGAATCACAAAATGATGATAAAAAGCACGTTATTATCATCACTGGTGGCCCAGGAACAGGCAAATCAGTTTTAGCAATAAATGTTTTAGCAAGGTGTATTATCGATTTAAAATTAAATGCATCATATATTACAAAAAACAGTGCTCCAAGAAAATGTTATGCTAATTTGCTTGCCAAAGGTAATGCCAAAAAAATGATCAATCTTCAAAAGGCTATTCAATCGCCTTGGTGCTTACCTAAAACCATTTATAATGGTCTAGATGTCGGCATATATGATGAAGCACATAGAATGCAAAAAAAACCAAATAGATATTCTGGTAACGATATGTTAGAAGATGCGATAAAGGCTGCTAAGGTATCTATATTTTTTGTTGATGATGACCAAAGAATTACAATTAATGATAAATATGATGTTGATTCAATCATTTATTATGCTAATAGAGAAAATGCAATTGTCCATAAGCCATATGAATTAGTTTCACAATTTAGATGCGATGGTTCAGATGGATATATTTCATTTTTAAACAATCTTCTTGAAATTAAACAAACCGCAAATACTATGTTTGAATTCAATAAATTGAAAATTAAAGTATTTGATAATCCTGTATTAATGAGAGATGAATTAAGAGAACTTAATAAAATTAACAATAAAACAAGAATGATTGCTGGTTATTGTTATGATTGGAATGTTAAGCACAAAAGAGGAGAATGGGATATCGAATTACCATTTGATTTTAGAGCTAAATGGAATTTAGAAAAAGATGACCATTGGGCAGTAAATGCTAATTCATTTGAGGAGATAGGTTGTATTCACACATGTCAAGGAATGGAATTTGATTATGTAGGAGTATTTATAGGAAAAGACCTATATTATGAAGATGGGCACGTTAGAACAAATAGAAATGCTATTTCTAAGGATGATGGTTCATCAGGCATAAAACTTAAAACAACAACTGATGAAGAAGCAGATAAATTAATAAGAAGAACATATAAAGTTTTATTAACAAGAGGATTAAAAGGATGCTATATCTATTGTGAAGATTTAGCATTGAGGGAATATTTAAAAAAATCTTTAGGTGTGCTATGAGTAATTTAGATGAATTAATGAAAAGAATAGATAAATTTAATAAAGATAGAGATTGGGACCAATTTCACACTCCAGTTAATTTGGCAAAATCTATATCTATAGAAGCAAACGAATTATTAGAATGTTATCAATGGAATGATAATGCTAATTTAGATGATGTAAAAGAAGAACTCGCTGATGTCATGAATTATTGTTTACAAATGTCTATGATATTAGGATTAGACCCTATAGACATAATGAATAAGAAAATGGATAAGACGGAAAAGAAATATCCTATAGAAAAATCAAAGGGAGTTTCTACAAAATATAATAAATTATAAAAGGAATGACTGGTATGGGATTCAAAGATAAAAAAGGTGAAATATTACAAGTTCATAATGATGACAGTATGTATATGTCTGATTGCATACATTTTTTGAATTCCCTTGCTAAGAAAACAGCAACATATAAATATGCATTTTTTAAGGCTATATTGGATAACTTATTTAATGTTAATGATAATTTAGAATTAAAATTTAATTATTTATCTGATTCATTTTCAAAAATGTATTGGAACTTAATTGCAAAATATAAATTACCACAATATCAAAATGGTGGAAGAGTTAGCTTAATAGAAAAAACAATTTATGAAATTATTGATAATAATCATTTGTTAGATGAAATAGATTTTGATTCTCTAAACGATAATATGCAAAAGCATTATTTATCAAACACTAAAGGTGTAATTTCAATAAACGTTGTAGGAGCTCTATATTCAGATTTGAATTGTAACATTTATGGTTTTGATAAAAGTAAAAAGAAAATTTGGTTTAGTAAAGAATCTTATGAATTTTTAACTAAGTATAAAACAGCTTTAGAAAAACTTAATTATTATGCTTGGATTTTATGGATGGAAAACAATTTAAGCATAGCTAATAAAGAAGAAGGTAATCTTGCTATTAAGCTTGATAATTCTACAAAAAGAGAATCTCTTGAATTATTTAAGAATAGTTTATTTGATTCTGGCGATAAACTTGAATGTTTCTATTGTGGGAAATCAATATCTTTAAAAGGTTGCCATATGGATCATTTCATTCCTTGGAGTTTTGTAAAAGACGATCAAATATGGAATCTAGTATTTAGTTGTTCACATTGTAATGAATCTAAAAATAATAAGATTCCATCATATGACTATTTAAATAAACTGATTAGAAGGAATAAAGATATATTGAACAATCCATTTGATAAGAAACTTATAAGACTATATGATAGCGCGCTTTATAATGGCTTTGTAAAATGGGAAAGAGTATAGTATGAAATATTATAGTGAACATAGCAAAGAATATATTGAAAACACTAAAAATGCCGATATGAATATTCTTTATGATTTTTTTGAGAAGTATTTACCTAAGGATTCTAAAAAGATAATGGATTTAGGCTTTGGAAGCGGAAGAGATTCGTTGTATTTTTTATCTAAAGGATTCGATGTTTTATCGATAGATCCAACACCAGAGTTTTACGATTATGGAAAGAGTATTGGATTGAATGTTGAATGTAGAAAAGCTGAAGAAGTAAATTATATTAATGAATTTGATGGAATATGGGCATGTGCCTCATTATTACATGTTGATTCAAATAATCTAAAGGCTGTTTTTAAAAGATGTTATAAAGCACTAACAAAAAATGGTGTTATGTATTGTTCGTTTAAGTACGGAACATTCGAAGGCATCAGAAATGGTAGACATTTTGTTGATGTTAATGAAGATAGAATCAAGGATTTAATTAAAGGAACTGGTTTTAAAATTTCTGAAACAATGATTACTTATGATGTAAGACCAGATAGAAATGATAAATGGTTGAATGTAATCTTAAAAAAGTGATTGCTAAGATGAGGAGAAACTTATTATGGAGCCTAGATTAAGAAAAACTGCAGGAAGAACATATTATGATTCTTCAATAGAGGATTTTGTTGCTTGTAAATATCCTGAAGAAATTGTTGAATTCTTAACTGAAAGTGATGAAAATTCAGATCCTTTCGAATTACATCTACAAAAGAATGCTTGGATGAATCAAATAAAAATTTTAAGAAGTTATTTAAAGGATAAAAAGGGCTACATTATTTTTGAATATGTATTATCAAGAGTTAATATGAGAATAGATGTTGTTTTATTAATGGATAATGTCGTTTATTCTCTTGAATTCAAAAATAATGAAGTTTCTTTCTTAGATGATGATATTGACCAAGCAAGTGGCTATGGATATGCTTTAAAGAATTTTTATGAAGTTAATAGAAATAGATATGTTGTCCCTATCTTAATTGCAACTAAAGCTCCAGATAGTGAATGCTCTAATAGTTCTGATTTGGGTATTGATAAATTATTTTCTTTATTTAAAGCGAATGAAAATAAAATGGAACAATACATTGATCTAATTAGAAGCAAGTATGGTTCTGAAGTTATATGTAGTGAAGAAGAATTTGACAATTGGATTAAATCACCTTTTAAACCCAATCCAACTATTATTCAAAGTGCTAGATCAATTTATTTGAATAATCAAGTTGATGAGTTTTTTAAATTTGATGCTGGTGAAGAAAATCTTAAAATAACAGAATTAACTGTAGAAGAAATAGTCCAAGAAGCACAAAATAAAAATAAGAAAATAATATGCTTTGTATCAGGAGTTCCTGGCGCCGGAAAGACACTTGTCGGATTAGATTTAGCTGGAAAAACAAGAAATGGCGATAATAATGGTTTACCAGAAGCAGTATTCTTTAGTGGGAATGGTCCATTAATTAATGTATTAACTGAAGCATTAGGAAGAGATGCTTTGAAGAATCATCCGGAAAAATATTTAAGTAAGTATAAAGCTGTAAATGATGTAAAAGTATTTATTCAAGATTTACATGCTTTTAAGCAAGATATTATTTCTACTAAACATAATGTGACTTATGAAAATGTATTGATTTTTGATGAAGCTCAAAGAGTTTGGGATGAAAAGCAACTAGAAAAATGGTTGGAGAAAAAAGGTGCTGATAAATCATATTTTGGTTTATCTGAAGCTGACTTATTATTAAATACATTTAATGAAAAAAGTTGGGGAGTAATTGTTGCTTTGGTTGGGCTAGGTCAAGATATTCATACAGGAGAAAATGGTCTAAGTGTTTGGTTTAATTCTTTATTAAATAAACATAATGATTGGGATATAAGATTATCTAAAGAAATATTCAATCAAAGTGCTGATAATCTTGATGGTTATGTTGATTCGATTTTAAATTGCCCGAGAGTTGTTGAGTGTCCAGGATTATATCTAAAGACATGCATAAGAACTCCTAGAGCTAAAAACTTATCTGAATTTTCTGAAGCACTTTTGAATAATGAACCAAAGAAGGCTAAAAAAGCTTTAGAACAATTTGATAATTATCCAATATGTATTACTAGAAACTTAAAGCATGCAGAACAATTTGTATTAGAAAACACTTTAAGAAAAGAAAGATGTGGAAAACTATGTAGTAGTAATAGTAAAATATTAGGAAGATATAGTCATTCATTTGATAATATAGATAATTGGCATTTTGCTAATTGGATGTTAGATGAAGCTGGAAGAGATTCATCTAATTCACTAGTATTTTCTGCATCAGAATTTAATATTCAAGGATTAGAAATAGATTGGTCATTATTAGGCTGGGATATGGATATGTATTATCATAATGGTGATTGGCATGAACAAAAGATGTATACACCTAAAAGATTTAAAGAAAGCTCTAATATTGAGAAAAAGCATATATTAAATTCATATCGTGTTCTATTAACAAGAGCAAGAAAAGGAATGATAATATATATTCCAAAAGCAGGAGACTACGAAGATAAATATAATGTTTCACAATATTTTGATTCCACATACGAATACTTAAAATCATGTGGTATTAAAGATATAGATGAAGTAAGAGAATATACAAGAATTCCTAATGCGATTAGATTGCCTTTTTAAATGAAAGTTGAGCCCTATAATTGGGGCTTTTTTCATACTAATAACAAAATATGTTATTATTGCTTCTTGACTCTTTAATTAAAATTGACTAAAATAAGATTGTATCGTATTTTGGTCGGAGGAGTTTTTATGAATTACATTAAAAGAGATATGGAAAAACTTGTTAGGGAACTTACCAAAGAATATGCTTGTATTCTAATTACTGGTCCAAGACAAGTTGGTAAAAGTACAATACTTAATCATATTGAAGAAGTTAGAAATAAAGTTACATTAGATGATTTGCAGGAAAGAAATCTTGCTAAAAATGATCCAGAAATGTTTTTAAAACTTCATAAGGCGCCTATACTTATTGATGAGGTACAGTATGCCCCCGAGCTTTTTTCCTATATTAAGATTGCAATAGATAATGGAGCACATCCTGGTAGTTTTTGGCTTACTGGTTCTCAAAGCTATAAATTAATGGAACTTGCTCAAGAAAGCTTAGCTGGAAGAGTTGCTATTTTAAATCTAACAACACTTTCGCAAAATGAAATATTTGGAGGCGAAGAAATAATTCCATTTGATATTGATATTGATAATTTACAAAAACGTTTTACAAATAAAAAGCCTGCAAATTTAGAAGATATATATAAGAGAATTTGGGATGGTGGACTTCCAGGTTTATTGAGTGGGAAATATACAAATAGAGACATATATTATTCAAGTTATTTACAAACATACCTGTATAGGGATGTTAAGGAAGAAATTGAGGTTAAGGACGATATAAAATTTGTGGATTTTATTCGTGCTGTTGCTTGTAGAGTAGGACAAGAATTAAATATTCATTCAATTGCGAATGATGTTGAAGTAAGTGATGATACTGCTAAAAGGTGGTTGTCAATGCTTGAAAAATCAGAAGTTATTTTTTTATTACATCCATATTCAAATAATTTACTTAAAAGGGCTATCAAAACACCAAAACTTTATTTTTTTGACACAGGACTTGCTTGTTATTTAACAAAACATTCAAATCCTGAAATTTTGCAAAATAGTTCATATAATGGTGCAATTTTAGAAAATTACATTGTTAATGAAATCAGAAAGTCTTACTTGAATGCAGGTAAGGAATTATTTATGTATTACTATCGAGATAAAGAACAGCGTGAAATAGATTTAATTTTAGAAAATAATGGTCTATTACATCCAATTGAAATAAAGAAATCTTCTAACCCTGTTCCATCAATGGTAAAGAACTTCAGTATTCTACACAAATCTAGTATTTCTGTTGGGCAGGGAGCTATCATTTGTATGAAAGATACATTATCTGCCTTAGATAGTGAAACTTTAATAATACCTATATGGTATATTTAATAAAATTTTAGTTTAATCATGTAGTGTGTTTATTGTAATATATAATTGACCCCTTATTGAATATTAAACATAGCCATTTTAATTTGCTTAAGGTTAAAATGGCTATTTATTTTATGTGGATTATTTACTATGGCATATTATGATTTTTTAAGTAAGTATATGCTATATTAATTTCAATATAAATATTAAATAAATTATGGTATAAATATGTATAAACAAGTCTATAATTTACATAGTATGATAAGATATTACATTTATTTGATAATAAAAGCTTTGAATTATAATTAGTTTGAAATAAATCAAGCTTAAAAATCGTCTTATTAAGTGAAAGGTACCTTTAAAGAATGAAAAAAAATATAGAATCTAATAATTCAAAAAAAATCTATGATTCTTTTGAAAAAATATATTTACAATATGGTAAACTAGTCTGTTTTAAAATAATGGAATATATTAAAGATCAATCTATAGCTGAAGATTTAATGCAAGATGTTTTCTTAAGTTTTTTTAACAATTATGATGGCTGTGACGGGAGGCGTATGCTGGAGTCTCTCGTTAGAGGAAATGCCTAAAAAGCAGATTTGTAGCGTAGTTGCGCCAACTCAGGCGCGAAAAAATGTCCGCAATGGTGGAAACAACAAACTGACCACCCCTGTCAAGCAGGGAAGATTCAGCAAAGTTCTTGACGGCAAAGGATGGCGGATGATGCGAGACACGGATACTCCATGGCGCGACGATCAGCTGTTTTTACCCGATGAAATCTACGATTTTAAACAGTTACCGCAAAATGAGCCTACTGGCGGATGGAGTCAGCTAAACGGGAAAACGGGTATCGCCGTAAGCGTGCCGGGCACCGTGGGCAAAATAGTAATGAGCGAATAAAGCAACATTCGACGCTCTACAACACTCTCAGGAATGTCAGATTCTATACGACTAAGCACAACACCATAAATAGCCCAAAGCACCGAACTAACAATGGCTAATGTATCACCCAAAGGAAATATCTCTATGCTAAACTTACCATTGGTTACCAACAATGCTACACCAAAAAACGCAAAAATAGAACCTAAGACAAAAATAAGTTTTACCTTCTGACGTTTTAAAAACGAATCAATGGCAGTAGATATAATAGGAACAGTGGCACTGATAAGCCCGACATTCACAGCCGATGTATGTTTCAGCGCCATATATTCCGTCAGAAAATAGACCGAGCCACCACATGTGCCAACCAAAAACATCTTCAGCTCTGTCAGGTTCCACTCAAAATATAAGCGATCGCGATTGAGCAAAAGCAATATGATATATGCCAAAGAGAAGCGAATAGTCATTAACAAAATAGGAGAAACACCTGCATTTAGCACATTTTTGGAGGCTACAAATGTAGAGCCCCACACTATAGCCGTAAATAGTGCTGGTATATAGTTTAATACTCTTCTCATTGTTTCTCAAATTTATATTTTAAAACTATTTTACCTCTCAAAAATGCAAAAAAGTAAATAACAATGAATATTTTTATTTCAAAATAAAAGTTTTAGCCATGTTCCACATGAAACATAGTTCTTATTCGCTTATCTGATGAAAATGATTATAAACCATAGTTGCTTTGCTCTGTCCGAGCACCGAAAGCAATTGGTCAAACGTAGTATTTTTAATATTAGCAACACTTTTAAAATGCTTCATAAGCATCTCCTTCGATTTTGGTCCGATACCTTTCAGTTCGTCCAACTCTGACTGCAGCATATTCTTACTGCGTTTGTCTCTATGAAAAGAGATAGCAAAACGATGTACTTCGTCTTGCACTTGCGTGAAAAATTTAAATATCTGATCATTTTTGGCTATGCCAATCACTTTGGGCGGAAAACCTAAAAGCAGTTCTTTGGTCCGATGCTTATTATCTTTCACCAAACCCATTATTGTTATATTCAGGTTCAGAGACTCTTCAGTAGCTTGGCGTATCACCTCCATCTGACCCTTGCCACCATCGGCGATAATGAGGTCGGGTAGGGGTTGCCCTTCTTCTATCAGTCGCGTATATCGCCGATGTACCACCTCCTTCATCGAAGCATAGTCATCAGGTCCTACAACCGTCTTGATGTTAT
>CAKZZJ010000032.1 GCA_937885165.1 uncultured Caryophanales bacterium | reverse complement strand
TCTTCCGATCTGGGCCCTTATATCTAAAACGATTTTCAAATTCATATGTTCTTATAATGCTTCCACTTCTTAAATAAGCTTTATGATTTTTTTCATCATAAATATAATAATCTTTATTTAAAGATATCTCAGGTAAGAATCTTACAATATATTTATAAAATGTCTCATCTATACTTACATTTGTAATATCAAGTTCTTTTAAATCTGAATCGATTTTAATAAAAAATCTTTTATTTGTATTATAAATCGTTTTATCAACTAATATAGTAATTTCATTGAATGAATCAATATATGCTTCAATTAATTCTTTCATACTAACTTCTCCAAAATATATCTTTTAATTTCATCTTTATCATTTAAAAGTTTGCCTAAAAGTATTTCTTCTATGATTTTATTAATCGCAATTTTCTTATTTTCATGATCAAAATAATCCGCAATATCTTTTTTTGATAATGCTAGTTCCTTATCATCTTTGATGATTAAATTATCAATGTCATCTTTTATTTTATCCACATCAAATTTAAAATATCTAAATATATTATATAATTTATCAATATCTTTTTTATTATTATAATAAGATAATTTAGAAAAATTACTATCTACAATATCAAAATATATATCAACTAATTTTTTTTCATTCTTATTTATAATAAATGGGTATGAATTATATTTATGATAATAAATTATCGCATTTTCATAATTTTTTAAATTTTTTTCTGATATTTCTAAATATTTTAAAAAATAATCTATATTATCAAAAATATTATTTTTCTTAACAAAATTTATAAATTTATCATTTTTTATTTTTAATAATTTATAATAATATTCTGATAATCTTTCTAAAGAAAGTTCAGATAATAAATTCTTTTTAGCCTTGACTGCATATAGGGTTTTTAAATCAAAATCAAAATCCAGTTTAGCTTTTAGATATAAACCTCTTAATATTCTAAGTGAATCTTCTTCAAATCTTACATCAGGATTTCCTATAGTTCTGATAATTTTATTTTCAAGATCGTTTATTCCATTATAATAATCAACTATAGTTTTATCTTTATCAAGTGCTAAAGCATTGATAGTAAAATCTCTTCTTTTTGAATCTTCTTTATAATCATCTACCAACTTCACAAGCGGATGACGATGATTATAATATTTTAAATCAGTTCGGAAATTAGTTACTTCAAATGAATAATTTTTATAATTTATAGTTATGCTTAAATATTTTGAACCATTGTCTACAACATCAAAATATTTATTTATTTCATCTAACGGCATATTAGTTGCGATATCAATATCAGATATATCATAGCCTAAAAGATGATCCCTTACAGCACCACCTACGATATAAGCTTTATATTTATATTTATCATTTATTAAGTTTATTAAATCATAGCCAGTATCTAAATAAGTCATTTTTACGCACCTTATTAATTATACCAAATACTTAAAATATAGTCCAGTTTTTTAAAATTTTCGCTTTAAATTGTGGTATTTTTAAGGTTATTATGTTATCATTTATTTTGGTGATAAAATTGTATTACATTAATGAAAAATACGAAAATACGATAGTTATTAATAAAAGTAAATTTATTAGTTATGCATATAGAGTAAATAATATCGATGAAATTGATGATATATTAAAAGAAATGCATAAAAAATATTATGATTCGACTCATATATTCTTGATAATGGCAACATCAAAAAAGCATTTGATGACAAAGAGCCATCTAAAACTGCAGGATATCCTATTTTGGATGTCATAGAGAAAAAAGAAATATCCAATATCCTCATTTTAGTCATCAGGTATTTTGGTGGGATATTACTTGGGGCAAATGGACTTGTAAGAGCTTATTCTTCTTCTGCGAGTGAAGTACTAAATAATGCTATATATTATAAAAAGAAAAAAGTATTAGAATTTGATCTTACTATTAGTTATAAAGAATATGATATAATAACTAAGATTAAAGAAATAACTATACTTGATTCATTATTTTTAACTGATGTTTTTTTGCATCTAGCAATAGATTATGAATATTATGATAAATTAAAATCTATTTTGATTTCCAATAAAATTTTGTCTATACCTTCAAATGAAAAAATAACTTATAAAGAAATAAAGGCCTTATGAGACTCTCATAAGGCTTATTTTACAATGTTAAATTGTGTTGAATCAACTAGACTCATTATAGCTTTTGTAACAAGATAAGCAATAACCAAGGAAAGTAATATTTGGGCTACTATTATTTCCCAGATTCTGCCTTGTTTAAATAAATTTTCTAACCTTGTTGCGATGACGATTAAATAGGCAACAACGAACATCAACAAAAATACGATGGTATATACTAGATTATAAACATTTATATCCAAAAACATTATAGGCTACCAGCTTTGCTTTTTTTGATGTTTTCTGATAATTTCTTTTCCATTAAAGTAAAATCACTTGATTCCTGTCTATTTTTATCAAGACGTTCTTTTCTTAATTCTAGTAAATGTTCTTTTGCAGATTCTAAGCTCTGACCTGCTTGAGCTTCTTGAACAAGCATTGTTGCGATATTATCGTGAAATTCAAATATACCACTTACAAGTGATACAAATATTTCATGTTCATCCTTAACAAGTTTTAAATATCCTTCATCTATTACTGATACAACAGGGACATGATTATTTAATATTGCATATTCACCATCAGACTGATCATGTATTACTACATAATCAACATCGTCATCATACATTACACCCTGATGTGTAGATACAACGATTCTCATATTATTTTAAGCTTTCTGCCTTTTTTTTGGCATCATCTATAGTGCCGACAAGTCTGAATGCTTCTTCCGGCAAATCATCATGCATACCATCTAGGATTTCTTTAAATCCACGGATTGTTTCGCTTACTGGAACATATGTTCCTGGAACACCTGTAAATGATGAACCAATAAACATATTTTGTGATAAGAATAATCTTATTCTTCTTGCACGATGAACAACGAGTTTATCTTCTTCAGATAATTCATCCATACCTAAAATAGCGATGATATCTAATAATTCATTATATCTTTGTATGATCTGCTGAACACGTCTTGCGACCTAGATCGGAAGAGCACACGTCTGAACTCCAGTCACATCACGATCTCGTATG
>CAKZZJ010000031.1 GCA_937885165.1 uncultured Caryophanales bacterium | reverse complement strand
TTTGGTCTGGAATAATATTACTAATAAATTCTATAACATCATGTGTTGATAAATTTATATTCAAAAAATATGTTAAAGAGATAAAGAAAACAGCTAAAGAAATTATAAAGACTATCGAAGAAAATTAGAATATTATGAATTAGTTGCAAAATAAAGAGCAATGTCCATTATGGATATTTGCTTTTTTTGTGACACAACTAAATAATTATTTTTAAAATAAAAAAACTATAATTTTAATAAAAAAAAGAAACCACTGAAGAAATATTTCAATGATTTCAGAAAGGAGTTGTAGCTCTATGTACTTTATGGTTTTTCACTACATCTCATGCAAGAAATATGTATAACTCTTCCTTGCACCTTAATTATATCACTAAAAAAATATTATGCCATAAATTATGGAGAGTTTTAATAATTCTTAATAATTTATTAAAAAAATAGTAATAATTATATTTTAAAATTATTACTGAAAGATTAATTACGGAGGATTTTTTATGCGAGGTATTGTAATTAAATTTAATGATAAATTAGGATATGGATTTATTAAGAATAGAAATTTTGAAAAAGATATTTTTGTGCATTATTCAGCGATTATTCAAGATGGATATAAAACTTTAAATAAAGGCGATATAGTTGATTTTGATTTTGACAATAAATTAATTAAAGCTACAAATGTGCAAGTTATAAGGAAGGGGTATAAATATACTAAGCAGTAATGGAGAAAATAAAAAGAATATATCAAAGAAACAAGCAATTTATTAGTTATTGCTTTTGTTGTTTTTTATGTTCATTTATTAGATATTCTTTATACTTTTTTATAACATGGATTAGTAATGGAATATACTTGTTAGCAAACTTAATTGCATATATTATTCCAGCTATTATTTTCTATTTCTATGTACAAAAATTAATAACATTAGATAATAAAAAACATAGATTTGAAATTAAAAAATTAAGTAAATTTATGGGATTTAAAATAATTGAGTTTATTTTTGAATCATTTATATTAATCTTATTAATAGAAAAACTTAATCTTGGAGCTTTTTTGTCTAAATTATTTAGTTCCTTAATTACTTATATTTTTAATCGAACTATAAATAAGTTGTGTGGGTTAAGAATTAATTTTTATAGCAAAGATGAATTTAAAAAACATATAAAAATTATTGTTAATAAATTAAAATAATATGAAAACGATGATATAATATTATATGAACGAAAATGAGGAGGTTCTTATGAAGAATGTTTTAATAGTTGATGACAATGTTGATATTTCTGAATTAATTTCAGTTGTATTGAAAAAAGAAGGAATTAATTCAAAAATAATAAATAATCCACTTGAAGTTCCAGACATTTTAAAAAAAGAAAATTTTGATTTGATTCTTCTTGATATAATGATGCCAGAAATGTCAGGAACAGAGTTGTGCTCAAAAATAAGAGATATGGTCAATATACCTATTATTTTCTTGACAGCAAAAACAGAACTAATTGATAAAATGTTAGGATATGAAATAGGTGGAGATGATTATATTACAAAACCATTTGATAATACAGAGCTAGTGTTAAAAATTAAATCGCACTTAAGACTTAATCAAAGAACAAGACAAAAAACGAATGGAAGTATTTTAACAAGTGGTGATATAACACTAGATAAAGAAAGTTTTGAAGTAACCCAAAATGGAAATAAATTAAATTTAACTACTAGAGAATTTGAATTATTAAAATATTTTATGGAAAATTCAGGAATAGCTTTATCAAAGGAACAAATATTTGAATCTGTTTGGGGAAGCGATTATGGAGATATTGGAACAGTAGCAGTTAATATTAAAAGTTTAAGAGATAAAATTAAAAATGGTGATAAATATATTATTACAGTATGGGGCTATGGATATAAATTCATAAGATATGATGATGAAAAATAAAAGATTAGAAAAAAAATTTGTCAGAACAATAATAATAGGATGCTTTGCCAATACAATAATATTAATTGCATGGTCTTTTTTAAGAATTACTCCAATTTTCCCTAAAATTCAGGATTTCAAAAATCAATTATTTGCTGAAGATATAAAACTAAGTTATGATACTTATGATAATCTAAAAATAGATATTGATAATGCTTCAAAGAAATATGATTTAATCATTAATACAGAAGATACTAACGGACAAGAAATTATTACTAATACTGTGAAATATGATATTCCTTTAATAAATAAAATGGTCAAAGTAGGCAATGAAACATATTTATTAAAAATATATTTTGATAACCATACTAATATTTCAAGAAGTGTATTTGATATATTAATAATGCAAGGTATTGTTGTTATAGTAATTTTGATTGTAACTTATATATATACTAGGCAGACGATTCTAAAACCTATAAATATATTGGTAGAAGAAATAAGAAACTACAAATTTGGTAAAAAGCCTAAAAAAAGAGTTTTAAATACAGAATTTGATTTAATTTCTAACGAATTTTCTAATTTAACTGATAAATTAGATGAAGAGAAAAAAGAACAGACTAGAATTATAGCTAGTATATCTCATGATATAAAAACACCCCTTACTTCAATTATTGGCTATTCTGATTTATTAAAAGAACAAAAATTAAATGTTGAAGCAAAGAAATATAATGAAAAAATATATGATAAAGCATTAAATATTAAAGATATTTTATCTAATTTTGATGATTATTTATTAAATCAAGAAAAAATAGAATTACAAAAAACTAGTGTTCAAATTAAGGATATTGTAAATGAACTTAATGATGATTATAAAATAGAATTAGAAAACAATAATATTGATTTTATTGTTAAAACTAAAATACCAAATGCCTATATATCTGTTGATATTCTTAAATTAAAAAGAATATTTTCAAATATGATCTCTAATAGTGCAAGATATTTAACTGATGGTGGCAAAATTGAAATTGACATTTATAATGACAATAATGATTATAAATTTGTAATAAGTGATAATGGACCAGGAGTAGATGAAAAGATTATTAATAAGATATTTGATCCGTTATTTACTACAGATTCTTCTAGAAAAATATCAGGACTGGGGTTATCAATTTGTAAAGAATTTATAGAAATGCATGGTGGCAAAATTGAAGCTTACAATAATAATGGTTTAACAATAGAATTTACTATTCCAAAAAGCGAAAGAAATGTTAAAAAATAGCATTTCTTTTTTTAATAATTCTTAATAATTTAATAATTAAATATTAAAATTTGAAATTTATAATTATTTTTAGTAATACGGGTAGGAATGCTTATATTAAAAAGAAGTAAGGTGGTGTTATATGAAACAAAGAATCATCAGTGGTATTATTATGGCACTAATAGTTATTCCTATTATTTTTTTAGGAGAACCTTTTTTTAGGATAGGTGTTAGTATCTTGAGTGTAATAGCATTTAAAGAAGTTATGGATTTAAAGGAAAATGAAAATATTCCATTACTAATTAAAATTATAGGTGCTATTTGTATGCTTATTTTGGTAAATTATCAAAATTTTTCAAATAGTGAGTTATTAACTATTCCAATAAATATTTTAGCTATAATTACTTTAATTTTATTTGGAATAACGATTTTTGAATCAAATAACTATACATCGGAAAAAGCATTTAAAATGTTAATTAATGTATTGTTTATAGGAATTACATTTAATTTGTTTATAACAACATATCAATATAATATAAAATATTTTTTACTTTTAATAATAATTAGCATTAGCACAGATACTTTTGCATTATTTGGAGGGAAACTATTTGGCAAACATCATTTTTCAAAAATTAGTCCAAATAAGACTATTGAAGGATGCATATCAGGTAGTTTAATGTCAATGATATTTTCATGTCTTTATTATTATTTTGTATTAAATAAAAATATTACTTTTATAGTTATATTATTATTGCTTTTATTAAGTATAATTGGTCAAATTGGTGATTTATTTTTCAGTAAAATAAAAAGGGATAATAATATAAAAGATTTTTCTAATTTAATTCCAGGACATGGAGGAATATTGGATAGATTAGATAGTTTAATTTTTATATTATTAATGTTTAGTGTTGTTTTTAAATACATTTAAAGGAGTTTATAATGGAGGATAAAAAAGATTGTTTTGCTAGAATTGATGAAAATTTGTGTAATGCTTTATTAGAAAAAAAGTGTAATAATTGTTCATTCTATAAACATAAAGACGAAGTTAAGGATTATAAATCAATTTTAGAAAAGGGAAAAAAAGAAATACTTAAAAATATAAGAAAATCTAGAAAAGGGTGATTATCTTGAAAGAAGCAAGATTATATAGGTTTGCAAGACCACTAGTAAAAATTTTCACGAATATTTTTCTTCATCCAAAATATGAAGGATTATCAAATATTCCTAGTGATAAATCAATTATTTTAGCAGGAACACATACAAATATTTTAGATTGTTTGGTACTAATGAGTTCAACCAAACGAAGTATTCATTTTTTAGCTAAAGATGAATTGTGGAAAGGACCTAAAAAGATAATCTTTGCAAATATGGGATTAATACCTGTAAATAGAAGAACGAAAGATCATAATGCAATAGTACAGGCTGAAAAATATTTAAATAATAATTCTGTGATTGGAATTTTTCCAGAGGGAACAACTGAAAAGGGAAGAGGTTTGCTTCCGTTCAAAAAGGGAGCAGTAAAAATGGCGAAAGATACCAATACTAATATAGTTCCATTCGTTATAACAGGAAAATATGGTTTGTTTTCAAATAATTTAAAAATAAAATTTGGTGAACCCATAGAAATTACTAATTCAGATTTAGATATTGAAAATGATAAATTAAGAACAATAATTCAAAATATGTTAGGAGAATAATAAGATGTTTATATTCAATATATTTAGAAAGAAGAAAAAATTAGATGCACCATGGGAAAAATATTATAATGTAGAAGATTTAGATGTTAAAATACCCAATATTTCAATATATGATCAAGTAAGAAATTCATATGAGAAATATCCAAATAATGTGGCAGTTCAGTATTTAGGCAAAAAAATAAATTATAAAAGTTTTATTAAGCAAATAGACAATGCTGCAAAAGGTTTTAGTGAAATTGGTATAAAAAATGGTGATATAGTAACTATTCTTTTACCAAATATTCCAGAGTCTTTAATTTCTTTATATGCCTTAAATAAAATAGGAGCAATTGCTAACATGACCCATCCTTTATCTGCTGAAGAAGAAATAAAAGGAACTCTTATATCAACTAAAAGTAAGTATTTGATTATATTTGATGAGCAATATGATAAGATTGAAAATTTCATTAATGATTTAGAAATTGAAAAGGTAATATTTGTAAGTCCAGCTGATTCATTAAATTTTATTAAGAGAACAATATATAAAATCAGTAAAGTTAACAAGTATAAACATTACCCTGTTCAAGAAAAGTTTATGTCTTGGAGAACCTTTTACAATAAATCAAAAAGAGCTAAAGAAATTACTGTTAAAAAGTTTGGTAGAAATACTCCTGCTGTAATTATTCATTCAGGTGGAACAAATGGAATTCCTAAAAATATTGTTATTCAAAATAGAGCTTTTATCTTTGCAGCTAGGGGAGAACAAATAGACTTAATTAGACTTAATTCTGGAGATTCTGCTCTTGCGATTATGCCCAATTTTCATGGTTTTGGGCTATCTGTATTAATGCATACGCCTCTTGCACTTGGTTGTTCAACAATATTAGTGCCAACTTTTGACTCTAAAAAGTTTGATACATTATTTAAAAAGACAAAACCTACTTGTGTATTAGGAGTTCCTACTTTGTTTGAAGCACTTGCAAATAGCAATAATGAAAAGAATTTAGATTTATCTTTTTTAAAGTATGTAATAAGTGGTGGAGATTTATTACCAAAAAATTTAGAAGATAAAGTAAATAAATATTTGGCTGATCATAATTCTACTGCAAGAATAACTCAAGGTTACGGGCTTTCTGAAGCACTTGCTTGTGTAACGATGGCTCATGATGATGTGAATAAATCTGGTTCAGTTGGTATTCCACTTGCTGGTAATCATATAAAAATCATAGATTCAGCAACGAGAAAAACATTACCATACGGAGAAGTAGGAGAAATAGTAGTTCATAGTAAAGCGTTAATGATGGGATATTTAAATGATGAATCAGAAACAAATACAGCACTTCAAATTCATGATGATGGCTATGTATGGCTTCATACAGGAGATTTAGGATATATGGATAGTGATGGTTTTTTATTCTATAAAGGAAGAATAAAAAGAATGATTATTTCAAGTGGATATAATGTATATCCATCTCATATTGAAGAAATCATAGAAAAGCATCCAGCTGTTTTGCAATGTAGTGTTGTAGGTGTACCACATCCATATAAACAAGAAGTTCCTAAAGCATTTATTGTATTAAAAGATGGTTTTCATGGGCTATTTATAAAAAGTGAAATTAAGAGTTATTGCCAAAAAAATCTTGCAAAATATATGATACCTAGTGAGATTGTTATAAGAAAAAAACTACCTAAGACAAAATTGGGAAAAGTGGATTTTAATAAATTAAAAGAAGATACGACAGGAGATGATGAATTTGAATAGTAAAGTACCATTTTTATACAAATTTGGAAAATTAATTTTAGGACCAATATTTAAATTATATTATCATCCGACAATTATTGGAAAAGAGAATATTCCTAAAAAGGGAAGTATTGTTATTGCAGGTAATCATAAACATTTATATGATCAATGCTTAACTATCGTTGCAACAAAAAGAGGAATTCACTATATGGCAAAAAAGGAATATTTTGATGGAAAATTTGCATGGTTTTTTAAAGGAACAGGTTGTATTTCTGTAGACCGCTCCAAAAAAGATCCTGAGGCAAAAGAAAAAGCACTAGAAGTTCTAAAAGACGGTGGTGCAATAGGGATATTTCCAGAAGGGACAAGAAATAAGACAAAAGAATTTCTATTGCCGTTCAAATTTGGTGCTGTTAGTATGGCACAAAAAACGGATTCCTATATTGTTCCTTTTGGTATAACAGGTGATTATAAATTTAGAAGCAAGAATTTAACTATACAATATGGAAAACCATTTAAAGTTAGTAATATGACATTAGAAGAAGCTAACCAAAAACTTTATGATGAAGTTTCAACACTTATGAGTGTTAATTTATTATTAAATAGAGGTAAAAAATGAAAAAGTTAATAAAGATATTTGTTAATTTATTAACAATATCACGAATAATCTTTTCTATATTTTTAATATTTAATGCTACTAAATTATCTAATATAACTTTTTTAATGATAGTTGCAATTTTGTTTTTAACCGATCAGTTAGATGGATTTTTAGCAAGAAAATATAAGGTTCAAACATTATTTGGAGCTGTTATGGATACAGTTGCAGATAAAATTCTTTGTATTACATTAATAATACCTTTAATATTAGGTAATAGAATTAGTCTAATAATATTAATTGGTGAACTTGCTATAGGATTAACAAATTTAATTGCAGTATTAAACAAAAGAAAAACAACAGTAAGTTTTATTGGTAAGGTAAAAATGTGGTTATTATCTATCTCTATAATAGTTGGCTATCTTGTATCATTTGGATACATTCCTAAAATTATATTTAATATTTCTTGCGTTATAACTTTTGTAATTCAATTATATGTGTTAATAAAGTATATTTTACTTTTAAAAAGAAGAGAAAGAATAGGGAATTCAAATATATCTATTGAATTTAAATTAGAAAAATTATTTGATACAGATTATTATTTAAAAAACTTGTAATATTTGAGGTGTGTCCATGAAAAAAGATTTACATAAAATTCTTAATAATATTTTAAAAATTATTATTATCGTAACTATTGTTATTAAATTAGCAATTTCAAATTATGAAAATATTGGTATGCTTATTCTTGCTTTTTTATTAACGCATTATGAAATCATTTTGAATAGATTATTTAAAATAAAATTAAATAATTTAAATAATCTTTTAATTGTATTGTTTATATTTTTAGCTCAATATTTAGGTTCGTGTTTAAATTTTTATGATTTGTTTTCTTGGTGGGATATAATGCTTCACTTTATATCTGGAATAATTATGTTTTTAATAGGAATAGATTTATATACCTTAATAAATAAGAAACAACAAGGTACAAGAGTATTAACTATGTTACTTTTTGCAGTGTTCTTTGCACTAGCTATAGGTAATTTATGGGAGATTTGGGAATATACAACTGATGCTATTTTAAAATTAGATTCTCAAAAAGCTGGAGAATTAGTGGGAAGGTTAGCATTAAAAGATACTATGACTGATCTAATAGCATCAGCATTAGGAACAGCACTGATTTTAGTATTTAAAGTTTTAAAATTAAGGGGAGAGAGAAAATGAATATCTTATTAGCCATTAATAGTGGATATGTATTACAAACAAAAATATTACTTAAATCAATTATGAAAAGTAATCCAAATGAAAAATTTATTGTTTATATATTAAATAAAGAGTTAAAAAAGCATGAAAAAGAGTTGATTCTATCAAGTATTAAAAATAGCAATATAGAAATTGAGTTTATTAAAATAGATAATAAAGAGATAAATAATTTTCCTGTATATGAAAAAAGATATCCTGTAGAAATATACTTTAGATTATTTGCATCTAAATATCTTCCGAAAACTATTGATAAAATTTTGTATTTAGATGTAGATACAGTAGTAATAAATTCATTAAATGAATTATATAATATGGATTTTGAAAATAATTTATTTATTGGTGCAACACATATAAGAAAAGGTCTGCATAAATTTCATAGCATTCGTTTTGGAGTAAATGAAAAAAATATATATGTTAATACTGGAGTATTACTTATGAATTTAAAAGAGTTAAGGAATATTCCTGTAGAAGATGAAGTAATAGATTTTGTAAAGAAAAACAAAAATAAATTAATGTTACCAGATCAGGATATAATTTATGCTTTATATGGTAATAGGGTAAAAAAAGTATCAGCATTATTATTTAATTTAGGTGATAAAGAACTTAGATTACATAATTTGTATGAGAATGATAATATTGATATAAATTGGGTTAAGAAAAATACTGTTGTGATTCACTATTATGGTAGAAATAAACCATGGAATAAAAATTATGATGGAATATTAAATGTTTTTTATAATGAATTAATTTAATAATTCTTAATAATTTAATTAAAATTTTATAATAATTATATAATAAAATTAATTGTAGAATGAAATAAGCTGTATTTTTTTAAAAGGAAGGTTTGGATATGAAGATTATAAATAGAGATTACAATTATTATGAAAATCCAAGAATTAATAATTTGTATGAATTATTAAACTTACAATCTACTAATTATCCAAATGATGTAGCTTTTAGTTATAAAAAAAATAATGAAAAAATAAAAGTAACTTATAAAGAAGTTTATAATGATGTTATTAATTTAAGTTCATATTTTAATAAAAATTATAAAAATAAGCATATCGCTTTAATCGGAGAAAATAGCTATAATTGGATTATTACATTTCTATCCATTATTTTAAGTGGTAATGTTTGTGTTGTAATTGATAAAGATTTAAATGAAAGTGATATTACAAAATTATTAAAAATAAGTGATACTAAAATAATTTATTATTCTGAATACTATCTTCCTTTTATTAAAGACATGAAGTATAAAACATTTCCTATTGATGAAGTTAATGAATATATAGAAATGAGTAAAAACTTTCAAAATAAGTATACTATCAAGAATAATGATGATGCTGCAATATTCTTTACATCTGGAACTACTGGTGCTAATAAAGCTGTAGTTTTATCTCAAAAAAACATAGCAACTGATATATATGCTGCTGCTGCATTATTTAAGCCTAATGGTTCTGTTGTGAGTTTTCTTCCATATCATCATGCTTTTGGATTAATTACTGGAGTATTAAAACCATTTTATTATCATAAAGAAATATTTATATGTAAAAGTTTAAAATATCTAATGAATGATTTCAAAGAAAATAAACCTGATACAATTTTTGCTGTACCAGCATTCGTTGAAACATTTTATAAGCAAATATGGAAGAGGGCAAGATTAGAACATAAAGATAAGATTTTAAAAAGAAGTATAAAAGTTAGCAATACATTATTGAAAATGAATATTGATATTAGAAAAAAACTATTTAAAGATATTCTAAATGAATTTGGAGGTGATTTAAACTATATTATTTGTGGTGGTGCATATCTTGATAAAAAATATGTTAAATGGTTTAGAAGTATTGGAATCGAAATATTAAATGGTTATGGAATTACTGAGTGTTCACCAGTTGTGTCAGTTAATAGAAATCATTATTATAAAGATGGTAGTGTGGGAAAAATATGTAGAGATGTTGATGTAAAAATAATAGATAATGAAATATGTGTTAGTGGTAATATTATCATGAAAGGTTATTACAAAGATAAAAAGGCTACTAATGAAGTTGTTATAGATGGTTATTTTCATACTGGAGATTTAGGTTATATTGATAAAAATGGATTCCTGTTTATTACAGGAAGAAAGAAAAATATTATTATTCTAAGTAATGGTGAAAATATTAGCCCTGAAATTATAGAAAGTGAAATTTTGAAAGATAAAGCAGTAAACGAAGTAGTAGTATGTGAAGAATCTAATAAATTAATTGCATATATTTATCCAACAGATGATTATTTAGGAGATCAAGAATATTTTGATAATTTAATATATAATTATAATAAGAATAGGCCTAAAAATCATCAGATTGCTTTGGCAAAATTAAGAACTGAAGAATTTATCAAAAATAATAATGGAAAAATATTGAGAGATAAAGTAAGAGAGGAAGTATAACAATATGAAAGAAGAAATAATTAATTTAATTAGTGAAGTTTTGGAAGTTGACAAAAGTGAAATTAATGAAAACACAAATCTAATAAATGATTTGGAAATAGAATCATTAGATTTAGTTGATTTAGTTGCTGCATTTGAAAAAAAGTATAATTTTGAAATTCCCGACAAGGATATGAAAAATCTTCAAACAGTTAGCGATATTGTTAAATATATAGAAAGTAAAAATGTATAAATTATATATAGAGAAAAATATATCTTCAGATAATTTACTAAAAAAAGTATTGGATGAACATAAAATTAAAGATGACATTATTTATAATGATTATGGTAAACCTTATTTAAAAGGGAATAAATTATATTTTAATATAAGTAATTGTGATAATTATACAGTTTTAGTGATTTCATCTAGTGAGGTAGGTGTAGATATAGAGAAAATTACTTTTAAAGAAAGAGTAATTGATAAAATTTGTACTGATAAAGAAAAGAAAATGATAAAAACTCCTGAAGATTTTACGATAATGTGGGTAAAAAAAGAAAGCTATGTTAAATATTTAGGTGTTGGCCTTGCTTATGGGCTTAAAAATGTGGATACATTAAAAATAAAAAATTTTATACTTAAAAAAGTAGATAATTATTATATATCAATATATCTTGATAAGTGATGGAGGTTTAAGAAGTGAATATACTTTATTGTGGTGATAAAAACATATTAGATGGTTTAATAATATCAGTATTATCAATCATTAAAAATACGAAAGAAAAGGTTCATTTTTATGTACTTACTATGAGCTATAAAGGAAAAGAAAAATCATATAAACCATTATCAAAAAAAGATATAAATTATTTAGATAAAGTGGTAAAAAAATATAATAAGAATAATTTTATTAAATTAATTGATGTTACTGATATTGTTAAAGATAAGTTGCCACTTGCAAATATTGATACTAGATTTACACCATATTGTATGTTAAGACTATATGCTGATTTAATAGATGAAATTCCAGATAAAATATTATATTTAGATAATGATGTCGTTTGTTTAAAAAATCCTATAGATTTTTATAATATTAACAATTCTAATTATGAATTAGTTGGAGTTCTTGATTATTATGGCAGTCATTTTTATAGAAAAAACATTTTGAAAAAAGATTATTTAAATTCTGGAGTTCTTTTGCTTAATATGGATTTAATTAAAAAGACTAAACTATTTGAAAAATGTAGAAATAGATGTAGAGAAAAGAAAATGTTTTTACCAGATCAAGCAGCATTAAATCACTATGCTTCTAAAAAATTAATTGTTAATAGAATATACAATGAACAGAAACAAGATACAGCCGATACAGTGTTTAGACATTTTACAACAACTTTTAAATTTTGGCCTAAAATAACTACTCAAACTATTAAGCCATGGAATATAGAAGAGTTGCATAATACATTAAAAGTATATAGATTTGATGATGTACTCGAAGAATATAAAAAAATAAAGGAAGGAATTAAATAATGAAAAAAACAATACCAATATTTTTTACAATAGATGCAGGATATGCTCCATATTTATCAGTTGCTATTGCATCACTTATAGATAATGCTAGTCTAGATTATAACTATAATATTCATGTTATTTATGAATCAATTAGTGAACAATCAATAAAAAAATTAAAAACATTAGAAACAGATAATGCTAAAATAATTTTTAGTGAAATGAAAGATGGGTTAGATGCCATTACAAACAGGAAAGAAAATCTACTTAGAACAGACTTTTTTACTTTAACTATTTATTTTAGAATATTTATTCCTTTAATGTTTAAGGAATATGATAAAGCTATTTATATTGATAGTGACACATGTATTACTGGAGATATTTCAGAATTATATAACATAGATTTAGGTGATAACTTATTTGGAGGATGTAATGATATTTCTATTATTGATAATCCCATTTTATGTGAATATGTTAAAACAAATCCAGGAGTAACAAGTGATAAATATATAAATTCAGGAATTCTTTTAATGAATATGAAAAGATTAAGAGAAGTTAATTTTGAAAGTCATTTTTTATATTTACTTAATAAGTATCATTTTGATACTATCGCACCAGATCAAGATTATATAAATGCTATGGCTTATGGGAATATTTTACATCTATCTAATGAGTGGGATGCAATGCCTACAAATGGAGAAATGGTATTTCAAAACCCTAAAATAATTCATTACAATTTATTTTTTAAACCATGGCACTATGATAATATAGATTATGAAGAATATTTTTGGAAATATGCAGATAAATCTTTATTTAAGGATGATATTTATAAAGAAAAGGAAAATTTTACTAAAGAAAAACAAGATGAAGATATAAAAACATTAGATAATTTAGTAAGAAGAGCTTCTGAAATTATTAATAGTGAAACTACTTTTAAAAAAGTATTTGAGAATGGTTTGGAAAAAAGATTTTAGGTGAAATAATGATTATTGGTGGTAGTAAAAAAGCGGTTATAAAAAATATTGAAAAAAATATAAGAAACAATGAATTAAATAAAAAAGTAGAAGTTAATGATCCAACGCTAACTGAAGAAGAATTAAATGTTGCTTTAAAAAGATTTTATGGTATTAGAAAACATAAGATAATTTATTTTTTAGAAAGTAGATTTGCATATCTATTTGTTGATATATTAGGCATGAGATTAAATCATTCTGTAGAAATAGAAGGTTTAGAAAATTTAAATAATATTAATAATGGTGGAATAGTAACAAGTAATCATTTTAACCCACTTGATAATATGGCTGTTAGAAAGATGATTAAAAAAAGGTATAAAAAGAACATTTATATTGTAAGTCAAGAAACTAATCTTGCTATGCCTGGATTTTTAGGATATTTAGTAAATAGTCTAAATATTATTCCTTTATGTAAGGGACCAAATTATATTATAAAAACTTTTAAGCCAGAATTAAAAAAGGTCTTAGATAAAAATAATTATGTTTTGATATATCCTGAAGAAGAAATGTGGTTTAATTATAGAAAACCAAGGCCATGTAAAAGAGGTGCTTATCAATTTGCTGCAGAAATGAATAAACCAATAATATCATGTTTTGTTGAAATAATAGATACAGATAAAACTGATAATGATGAGTTTAATCAAGTTAAATATGTTGTTCATGTTTTAAAACCAATATATCCAGATTCAAGTAAATCTCCGAAAGAAAATAGTAAAATTATGGCAGAAATAGATTATAAACAAAAAATAAAAGCTTATGAAAAAGCATACAATACTAAATTGGACTATAATTTTTCTTTAGATGATATTGCAGGATTAAAAAAGAAAGACGACTAATCTTTCTTTTTATATACAACATATTCATAATTGTTTAATTTACTTCTTTTTTTCATTGTTTCATAAACTTTTTTATGTAGTAGAGCCATATTTTGTTTTTTACCAAGTTTATCACTACTTTCAAAAGGGCCATCAATATAAATTGTTATTTTAGGTTTTTTATAAAATTTTGATTTTGTGTATGTGGTTGTTGCTACATAAACTTTTTTATTATTTTCTACAGGATAGTGAAAAGATGTATTTGGATAGTCTCTAATAAAAGTTGCATAAGGCCACAAATGACTTTCTGGATATATAACAATAGGATGGTTATGGTTTATGTGATAATTTATTGCATCTTTAAATTTTATCATGTCATGTATATTATCAGGAATAGGTAAAGCACCTGCCATTGGTAATAGTTTTCCAATAAATGGAATTCCTAAATTTGCTGTACTACAAATTATATATGGGTGACTAGGAAAGCATATAAGAAAAGGATTTAACACGTCACCAAGCATTTGGGTGTGATTAGAGTATAAGAAATATTCTTTTTCGTGCTTTAAGATTCTTTTATTTTTAATTGTAATATGTAAAACTAATTTAGAATAAAGTGTTGAAAATATTAATACCAATATGTATAGAATAAATGAAAAAAATTTATAAACAATATTTTTATGTATCCACTTATAAGTATCATTAAGTTTATATTCTTGATTACTTGATTTTATAATATCATCTTCTAAAGTATTATAATAATATACTTTTTTCATAAGAACCTCCTTTGTTTTGAAAGTTAAATATATATAATATTATACCATAATTTAGTCTATTACATTTGATTTAATAATTCTTAATAATTTAATAATAAAATATTAATTTTGATTTAATACAATGTTACTAGAGGTGAAAGAAATGGAAATAAAAATAATTGGTAAAAATTCTAGTAATAGAATAAAGATGATGAAAAATTTAGAAAAAAGTATGAAAGGAATCGAAGAAAAAATTAACATTGAGATTTGCGAAGATGATAAAGAAATACAAAAATTTAATATATCAAATACACCAGCTTTAATGATAAATGGTAAGGTAGTTAGTCAAGGAAAAATACTAACTGACAAAGAAATTAAAAAGTATGTAAAATTATTATCTTAATTAATCTAATTTAATTGTGTAGAAAGGAATAGTGAAATATGAATTATTATTTTATATCTTATGGTATAACACTAATAGCTTTTTTTATAACAACAATTGCTCAAGTATTTGTAAATTCAACTTATAAAAAACATTTAAAAAGTAAAACTGAACGTGGAATGACTGGGGCAGAAGCAGCAAGGGAGCTCTTGGATAAAAATGATTTGTATGATGTCAAGGTAGTAGAAGTTAATGGATATCTATCAGATCACTATGATCCTTCTAAAAAAGAAGTTAGATTATCATCTAATAATTATAGAGGAACTTCTATTTCAAGTGTAGCTGTTGCTTGTCATGAATGTGGTCATGCTATCCAAGATAAAGTAGGGTATGTTTTTATGAGAATAAGAGCATCTCTTGTACCTGTTGTTAATTTTTCTTCTTATGCTGGATACATAGCTATTGTTCTAGGAATGTTATTTGGCTCATTAAATTTAATATGGGTTGGTATTATATTAGAAATTGCAATATTAGTTTTTCAACTTATCACATTACCAGTTGAAATTGATGCAAGTAAACGAGCTTTAAAGGAATTAGATTATTCACATTTCTTAAACAGCAATGAATTAAAAAAAGGTAGAAGTGTATTAGTAGCAGCAGCAATGACTTATGTTGCAAGTGTTGCATCAACATTACTTGAAATATTAAGACTTATCTTATTATTTGGTAGAAGGGATGATTGAATAAATGAAACATTATATTAAAGAAATCGAAAAAAATATATTGTTTTATGAAACTGCAAGAAAACAATTAGAAACACATATAAATACCATAAATAATGAATTTGAGGTTTTAGAAGATTATAATCCAATTAATCACATTAAAACCAGAGTTAAGACTATAGATAGTATAATAGGAAAATTAAAAAGAAAAAATTTAGCAATAACCAAAGAGAATACTGAAAAGCTTACAGATATTGTAGGTGCAAGAATTATAGTTGACTTTTTAGAAAATGTTTATGAAATTGCCGATAAAATAAGAAATAATAATTTTTCTATTATAGAAGAAAGAGATTATATAAAAAATCCTAAAGCGAGTGGCTATAGAGGATACCATATTATTGTTTCTATTCCAGTTTCAATAGGTGGAGTTTTGAAAAATATAAAGTGTGAAATACAAATTAGAACATCAGCTATGGATTTTTGGGCAACAAATGAGCATAAATTAAATTATAAATCTAAAAATGATAAATCAATACATAAAGAAAAGTGGATTGATGCAGCTAGAAAAGTATGGGATTTAGATACTACAATGAATGAATTATATTTAGAAGAGAAGCATCAAAAAGAAAATTATGTTGATGATAATTTAAAAATAGAAATGTCTGTAATAAATTCTCTGGATAAAATTGAGAAGTTAAAGAAATTAGGCGAAAATTATGGATGATA
>CAKZZJ010000030.1 GCA_937885165.1 uncultured Caryophanales bacterium | reverse complement strand
TGAAATATTCATCCATATAATTCTTTTGGGCATCAATTAAAGCATTATATTTATCTTCGCCCAATATTTGCTGGATTTCATCTCTTGATTTATTGCTTTCAAAAACTATTTTCTTTTTTATAAACATATTTACAAATATTAAACCAATAAACATTAACACTAGCACACCCATAACAATGTATGTGGCAAAATTGTTTTCAAATTTTGAAAATACAGTTATTGAAAGTACACATAATACTATCGCAATAATCATCAAAGGGTAAATAAAGAATCTTGAAAATTTTTTAGATATACCATCTGTTCTATCCCAAAAATCTACCCATATTTTGTTGATAGGCTGAGAATATAATTCTTTTACTGCATCATAATATCCATCTTCTAGGAATACTCTATAGCTTTTACCATCAACTCCGCTCCATACAGCGAACTGACCTTTGTTGTTTAAGAATTCTTCTTTTACACCGCTAACCTGGCTCATTAAATATAATTCAATTTTTCTTCCATCAAATTCTTGAGTATCAACTGGTGTTACTTCATCAGCGACATTAAATAATTTTGGATTAATTCTCATAATAAATTTCACCTTGCATATTCATATGCATACCTTTCGTTTTTATTTGTAGTATTAATTCCATTAATACCAAATAATTATATCACAAAGGATAATTTAATATCAACAACAAATTTGCCTTTTAAAAAAGAAAACATCACATAGAAATCCAAGTGATGCTATAATAATTAATCACCATGTTTAGGATTTAACTACCTAAAATTTAGGATGAGACAATATTTATAACTAATTAATAATTTACAATTACAAAATAAAAATTATTAATAAGAAAATAATGCATAAAAAGAAAAAGCCCATATTTCAGGGCTGAAACTTAAGAATCTAAATCAATGTTGCCTTCAAGGCACCATTTGATATTGCATATTCTTTCATTTTTAATGCATCATCCATCTTATATTCTTTATCAGATATATTTTTAATTCCTTCTTCTCTAACACCATAAGGACGATACTTGATTAATTTATATCTGATATCAGGTCCGATAATTTTTGATACATTTTTAACTGTTTCTTTATTTTTATCTTCAAAATTAGGAAATAAAACAGTTCTTACTTCATATAATTTATTAGCTTTAATTAAATAATGTAAATTTTTTAAAATTAAATCGTTATTTTTTTTACACATAAAATTATGAAATTCATTATCATATGCTTTTACATCAAGCATAACACCATCTGATAAATCTAATAATTTCTTATTATTTTCAAAATCTATTGTACCATTTGAATCAATTAAGCATGATAATCCTTTTTCTTTCGCAAGAGTGAATAATTCTATAAGAAATTCTTCCCACACCATACATTCTCCACCGCTTACAGTTATTCCTCTAATATAGGGAATATAAGAAGAAATTTCATTCATAATATCTGATGCAGACATTAATCTTGTTTTAGGGCTTGATAAATTTTGACATGTTTTTATACATGTATCACAATTTATACATTTAGCCTTATCCCACACTACTTTACCATCTAATAATGATAATGCTTGAACAGGACATGTGCTTACGCATTTACCACAGTTGATACATAAATTGATTGTTTCCGGATTATGACAAAATAAGCATTTTAGTGTGCAACTTTGAAAAAATATAGCACTTCTATTTCCTTCTCCATCAACATTTGAAAAAG
>CAKZZJ010000029.1 GCA_937885165.1 uncultured Caryophanales bacterium | reverse complement strand
GGAATAGAGTTTGCATACCACCCACGCCATGGAGTCCAACAAGCTCCTGAATGTGTACATGTAGCTATTAATAATAGTTTAATGAATGCATTAGATAAAACACTATATACATATGGCTATGAGCTATTACCTTTGCCGTGAATTTCGTAAATTAAAAGTCGGGTATTTGGTGACTCCGCTAACTACCTGAATTTATTGAACTTTTTCTAACACCCCCTATTGATGGGGCTAAACATCGACCACCCCCGAATTTTTTCGGAAAACTTCCGATTATTAAGGCGTTGTGGGCACTTTTTACATAACATCTTGATTTAAAGGCCATTTTTTGCCTTGGGCCAAACTAAGGTCGCCCCAAATTTTTGGCCAAAGTAGCCTAAAGACCTATAAACAGTCTAAAAACAAGGCGGTATTTTTAATGAGAAACAAACAGAAGATTTTTTCCGTTATAGCAGGTGGCGTGATCCAATTCATGGGTTTTAAACCGCAAAATGCCATAGGGTTCGCCCAATTAGTGAATGGCAATGTTTATAGTTTTCCATCCAAATTGGTAGCGAAATGGCGGCATATGAGCTCAATAAACAGAGCTGCAGAGGGGAGTGTCAGTATTACCACTGAAGAGATGATAGCTTTGTCTAGAATAGGAATGAGAGGAGCTACCTTTGGTGTACCCCTACAAGAACAAATTGAAAGAGAGATTAAGGCATGGAAGTTTGAGCTTTGTAGTTACTTGGAACCAATTGGATTAAATGTAGAGGGTGAATCAAACGGATCAGCGGAATCAACGCTATTTATTGATGCAACAGGAACACCTGATCCCAATCAGGTATCCATTGGGCATGTACTGCTGAGCGTGAATATAGATAGACAGATAGAAGAAATTTTTTCCAGCCAAATTGATAATATTACTCAGATATTAGATCCTGCTGTAACGGAATCTACCGCTGAGAAAATTGCAAAGGAGGTATTAAAAAAAGCAGAAAAAAGGGCGAAAGATTTTCTAATTATGTTTCCAAGAGTAACAAAAAACTGTCATTCAAGACAAGTTATTATCGATGAAATAAATTTAGCACTTAATCAAACTCTAAATAATTTAACTGCTAAAATAAACAAAGAAATTGAAGCGTATACAACAAATCAATCTGTTATAAAAGATCCTGTTGATCCTGTAACTACTAATAAGGTATTAAGGTGGAAAACAAGATGCAATATATTAGATGATATTAAAGAAAAAGATATTAATGGTCTATATATACCATACAAAGAGATTGCAGAAAAGAATCATGTAAGCACATCACTAGTAACAGCTATTAAAAAGCAGTATGAAGATAATGAAAATCTCACACATAATGATTTATGGGAGAAAAAAAGAGGTAGAAAACCAAATCCGTTTACGATAATAACAGTGAATGAATATACTGAGTTGACTCACTATATGTCAACTATAGGTCCTTTTGAATTAGGTTTACCATTTTTTTCATGGTCAGGTGCTGCTATTTATTATTATTTCCGCAAGAAAGGTAAGGATATAAAATTATCATATATCTATAACTTTTGCAATAAAATGGGTATAACATCAAAATTTGCTTCTAGAAAAAATCCAAAGGAAAGTGCAGAGGAAATAGCTTATTTTAAAGATACTAGATATCCTGAAATATGCAAAAGGTCTATATTAGAGAACAGAAGAATGTTGTTTGTCGATGAATGTCATATTTCAATTGGATATAATATGATGGGATATTCCTTAGCCAATACACCATCTATATGTTCTTATGATGCGAGTTTAGGACATTCTACATATACAATCGTAACTTTTATGGGATTAGATGGATTTATTAAAGTATTTACAATTAAAAGTAATGTTGATTCTACAGCATTTACTAATTGTCTTACTGAATTAAAAAAAGAATTAAAAGGTGAAAAAGTTGATATTATCATGGATAATGCACCTATTCATACATCTTATGAGACACATGGATGGTTTTTTGGGAATAAAAACAAATTTGATTTATTTTTTCTGCCAAGGTATTGCCCAAGAATGAATGTCGTTGAATTTTACAACAATATTTTTAAACAAGAGCTTAAGAAAGATGCTGTTATGACAAATGAATCAATGATTAAAAAATCATTGGAAATAGTTAAAAAATATAATTCTGGTTCTGATGAGATTAGAAAATTAATACAGTCTTTATTCTTAAAAGAAGAATGCAGCTATCTTAAAGATATATACGAAGAAGTTCGCAATCAATTGGAACAAAATAAGGTCGCCTAAAGTGGATATTCCGCCCGGATACCCACTAAAAATTTACGAAATTCACGGCAAAGGTAATAACTGCCGCATAATCCTTCCATCCCCTATCCTTAACATCCCCCACATCTCAACCCAAACTTTCCCCACCGCCT
>CAKZZJ010000028.1 GCA_937885165.1 uncultured Caryophanales bacterium | reverse complement strand
CATTCAGAAATAGCTAATTTTTCTTTCTTACAGGCACCTACAAATATTTTTGCAATATTTACTGCACCATTATAATTTAAATGTGAATGATCATTCATATCATCAGGATAATTTTCAAATATTCCACCTTTAAATATCATGTGAAATTTTGCAGATTCATCTACACCTAGCTTAGTATAATAAGCCATTGTAAGCTTATTCATATCAATACATGGATAATCATATTTTTTTGCTAATTCAAGCATAGCTTTGGGATAATCTCCGTGAGAATTAATACATTTGCCTTCATCAAATTTATGTCTTGTTATTGAAGTTGCAAAAACAATATGCGCACCTTTTTTCTCAACCTCTTCAGCAAAATAAAGCAAATTATTTTGATAAGTTCCGAATGGGTCAGTATATCTATTTGGATCCTGAATTTTTTCATCATTATGACCAAATTCACATATGACATAATCACCTTTAGTTATCCTATTAATAAGTTTATTAAATCTTCCTTCATCAATAAAGCTTTTAGTTGATCTCCCATTTTCTGCATAATCAAATACTAATATGTTTTCTTTACAGAAAAGATATAATACCTGTCCCCAACCAGTCTGAGGATAAGTATAATAATTGTTAAGCTTCATTGTAGAATCACCCATCATATAAATATTCATAATCAATACCTCGGTTTTTAATAATTATACATTAATTTGTTTTTTTTATAAAGAAAAAAGACCATCGCTGGTCTAATTATCTTATTTGTATTTTTTTCTAGCTTCTTGACGTTTTTGTTTACGTACATCGCTAGGCTTCAAATAATATTGACGCTTTTTCGCCTCTTGAAGGTTACCAGATCTAGATACATCGCGTTTAAATCTACGTAATGCGTCTTCGATTGACTCTTTCTCGCGTACAACTATTTTTGGCATCCACTAAGCCTCCTTCCAAGGACGAATTCCGAAAAGAATTATAACAAACATTATAATATTTGTAAAGATATTTTTTAATTTTGTTGAAAATTTGTTAGTTGTAAAATTAAATTTAATCTATAACTTTACCATATAGCTTATTATCTAAATAAGCTTCAAGTTTTACTTCTTTCATTTCTTTTAAATATTTTTCATCATAATCAATTATTACTTGCAAAAAATTAGATGTATGACCTATTAAATAATCATTATATCTTTGTTCAAATATAACATCTAGTTTCAAACCTATAAATTTAGAGTAATAATTCTTCTCAAGTTTATTTGATAATTCAATTAATTCTTTACTGCGGTCTTTTTTAACTTTATCGTTTACCTGCTTCATTAAAGCAGCTTTTGTGCCATTTCTTTTTGAATATGGGAATACATGAATTTTAGAAAAACCAATTTCTTTTGATATTTCTATTGTCTGTTTAAAATCTTCATCAGTTTCTTCAGGAAATCCAACAATTATATCAGTAGTTAAAGAAATATCAGGTGATGCTTCCTTTATTTTATTAATTCTCTCTAAAAAATATTTTTTATCATATCTTCTATTCATTAAAGACAGAACGTGATCAGATCCAGCCTGTAGTGGTAGATGAAGATGATTTGCCAAAACCTTATTTTCCTTTAATAAGCCTATAAATTCATCATCTATTTCATTTATTTCTATTGATGATAATCTAAGTCTTTTTAAATTTGGAACATCATTTAATATCTTCTTTATAAGTTTGGTTAAGTTATAGCCATTATCAAAATATTTACCGGTATGAATACCAGTAAGAACTATTTCTTTATATCCATTATCAACGATATTTTTGATTTCATTGATGATGGTATCAACATCTTTACATCTGATTGGTCCTCTAGCAAAAGGAATAATACAAAACGTACAGAAATTATTACATCCATCTTCTATTTTAACAAAGGCTCTTGTGTGATCAAATTCATTTACTTCAAGGTTGTCATATTTATTATAATGTAATATATCGATAACGTCGATATATTTATCTGTTCTCTTTTTACCGATATTTTCATCAATTAAATCAATCAGTTTTTCTTTATTCCCATTACCTAAAATTATGTCAACACCATCAATTTTAGCTACTTCATCTTTGTTACTCTGAGGAAGACAACCTACCACAGCAACTAAAGCATTAGGATTTAATTTAATAGCTCTATGTATCATCTTTTTGGATTTAGCATCAGCCATGTTAGTTACACTACAGGTGTTGATAATAAATGCATCACAATCAGCATTAGCCTCTACTATCTCATAACCTTTTTTTTCTAAAGCTAAAGCTATGGCATTAGATTCATAAGTATTAACTTTGCATCCTAAAGTTATTATTCCTATTTTCATTTTCTAACCTCTACCTCATAGCCTATTAAAGAGAGTATATAAAGCGGTGCTGTTTCAGTTCTAAGTATCCTCTTACCTAAAGCAACACTTATAAATCCTTTTTCCTTTAAATAATCTATCTCATCTTTATCTATTCCACCCTCAGGTCCGATTACGATAGCTATCTTATCATTTTCTTTTATTTTATCTAATGATTCTTTTAAACTTGATAAATTATTATTTTTAGCATCTTCTTCATAACATACTAATTTTAAATCATAAGAAGAAAAATCAATGTCTTTTAAATATGAAATATCATTAACATTAGGAACAATCATTCTGTATGACTGTTCTGCTGCCTCTTTAGCTATTTTATTAAATCTTAGATTCTTATTATCTTTCTTTTTATCATCAAGCTTAAAAAGGCTTCTTTTCATAATTGTCGGAGTAATATCATATACTCCAAGTTCAACAGAATGCTTGATAATTAAAGATAATTTATCTAATTTAGGATATCCTTGAAAAAGTGATATTCTAACATTCAATTCAGTATCATCAAATATTTCTTCAATTATCTCAAATGATATGTCATCTTTGTTGATTTTTTTTATAGAAGCCTTATAGCATTTGTGATTATTGCCTATTAAAATAACGTCATTAATCTTATTTCTCATAACGTTTTTAACATGAAAACAATCATCACCTGTTATTATATTGTTATTGAAATCCTCATCTGATACAAAATATTTTTGCATCTTATTTTTCCTTATATTTTTTGTATTTAACTGATACAAAGAATAATACCGGAATCATTAATACTAAGGCAGCGATATGCGGTGCAGTTGCATAAAAGGCACCAGCTACAACATCCAAAAATGTAGATGATGAAGATGTAATTAGATGATAAATAAACAAAAATAAGAAAGTAGCAGCATAGCAAATATATGCAACAAATGATGAATAATATAAGAATGTAGTCATATTTCTTAAATTATTTTTAGCTGCATGACAAACCATCTTATAAGTTTCTTCATCCATATATTCTGTTGTAATAACATCATATGCGTATGGGGCCTTTACTGTTTCAGTCTCACTTTTTTCTACAAGTGGGGCAACAAAAACAAGTTCCATTGTTTCTAAATTTCTGTAAAGATCATAAACACCTTTGAATTTTTTATTTTGAAGAATTTTTTCAAAATTTGAAAAATCTAGATTTGTTTCCTGTTTTTGGTTGAAACAACCAAATTTAATAAGATTCAGTGCTTTTTCTTTATCAGCTCTATCTCTTTCTTCTTTTAATAATTTTTCATATTCTAATACTGGTTTTACTTCTTCAACTTCAGTATTTTCTACTTCAAGTTCTTCCATTTCTTCTACTTTTAAACTTTCCATAATAGCCTCCCTAATTTTGACTAAATAAATTATAACAACATTTCATTATCCATTCAAGTAATTATATCTTTAAACAAAAGAAAAATCTCCATAGGAGATTAATTCTATTTAAATATATTTTTAAAGCTGCTCATGAATTTATCCCAAGGGGACTTCTTCTCTTTCTTTTCACAGGCCTGTAAATCACTTATAATTTTCTTTTCTTCAGAAGACAAACTCTCTGGTACTACAACTTTGCATATTACATATTGATCTCCACGTGATCCACCTTTAGGGTTTTTAGTACCTCTACCTTTTAATCTTAATTTAGTACCAGGTTGGGTTCCTGCAGGTATCTTTAGTGATACATTTCCATCGATTGTAGGCACTTCTATTGTATCACCAAGTGCAGCTTGCGAGAAACTTATTGGAATTTCTAATACAATATCGACGCCATCACGCTTAAATGATGGGTGTTCACCGCAGACAAATGAAATATATAAATCACCTGGCATACCACCATTAACTCCAGCACCACCATAGCCTTCCATTCTCATAGTCATGCCTGTTTGCATTCCAGCTGGGATATTGATTTCAACATCTTTTGTAGTTTTAACTCTACCAGCACCACCGCAAGATGGACATCTTTTAGTAATGATTTTACCACTGCCACGACAATCAGGACAAACTGTTTCCATCTGAGACATACCAAATAAGGTTTGTCTTCTTTCAACAACACGGCCTCTACCATTACATTTTGGACAGGTCTTGATATCATTTCTTGATGCGGCACCAGTACCACCACACTGGATACATGATTCATCTACAGCAAGTCTGATTCTTTTTTTACAGCCATATACAGCCTCTTCGAAGGTGATTGTCATCTTCTTTTCTATATCTTCACCATTTCTTGGTCTATTTGATGAAGCACCATTTCTTCTACCACCAAAAATTGATGAGAACAAATCACCTAGATCATCAAATCCACCTGAGAATCCAGAAAATCCTTGACCACCGCCAAATCCGGCAGTTGGGTCTTCAAATCCAAACTGGTCATATCTTGCTTTCTTATTAGGGTCTGATAAAACATCGTATGCTTCATTTATTTCTTTAAATTTTTCTTCAGCCCCAGGTTCTTTATTTACATCTGGGTGATATTTTTTAGCAAGAGTTCTATAAGCCTTTTTTATTTCTTCTTCAGAGGCACCCTTAGATATACCTAAGACCTCATAATAATCTCTTTTATTAGCCATAACAACACATCCTTAATATAGCATTAATGAAGGGCATAATAAGCCCTTCAAATTATAATGTTTATTTATTATTGAACATCTGAAAAATCAGCATCTACTGTATCATCAGAGCCATTTGCGCCACCCTGATTACCGCCTGCTCCTTGGTTAGGATCAGCACCTTGGTTTTGCTGATATGCTTTCATCGCTAAATCTTGAGCAACCTTCTCTAGATTTTCTTTCTTAGTTCTGATGTCATTTAAGTCAGTTCCATTTAATGCAGTTTCTAATTCTTTACATAGGTTTTCAGCATTAGCCTTTTCTGATTCATCAACATTCTTTAAATCAGTTAATGCTTTTCTTGTTTGGAAGATCAATTGAGAAGCTTCATTCCTTAAATTTGCTTCATCAAGTCTTGCCTTATCAGCTTCAGCATTTTCTTCAGCTTCCTTAACCATTCTGTTGATTTCATCTTCAGATAAGCCTGAACCAGACTGAATAGTTATCTTTTGTTCTTTACCTGTACCTAAGTTCTTTGCAGAAACATTAACTATACCATTAGCATCGATATCAAATCTAACTTCAATCTGAGGTACACCACGTGGTGCAGGTGGAATATCTCCAAGTTGGAATCTACCTAATGTCTTATTTTCAGCAGCCATTGATCTTTCACCTTGAAGTACATGAATATCTACTGCAGGCTGATTATCAGCAGCTGTAGAGAATACTTGAGATTTAGAACAAGGAATAGTTGTATTTCTATCAATAAGTCTAGTGAATACACCACCTAAGGTTTCGATACCTAGTGATAATGGTGTAACATCTAGTAATAATACATCCTTAACGTCGCCAGTTAAAACACCACCTTGAATTGCAGCACCCATTGCTACAACCTCATCAGGATTTACACTCTTATTAGGTTCTTTTCCTAATTCTTTCTTAACTAATTCTTGAACTGCAGGGATTCTTGTTGAACCACCAACAAGTAATACCTGGTCTAGATCCTTTGGAGTAAGTTTAGCATCTGATAAAGCACGTCTTACTGGTCCTAGACATCTATCAACCAAATGTCTTGTTAATTCATCAAATTTAGTTCTTGTTAAAGTTCTATTTAGATGAAGTGGTCCTGAAGCACTCATTGAAATGAATGGCAACTGAATTTCAACTGATGTAACACCAGATAAATCCTTCTTTGCTTTTTCAGCAGCGTCTTTTAATCTTTGAAGAGCCATTTTATCTTTTGATAAATCAACTCCACTTTCTTTCTTGAATTCATCAACTAACCAGTCCATGATGACTTTATCAAAATCATCACCACCAAGTACGTTATCACCGGCAGTTGCTAAAACCTCAAATGTACCATCAGCTAAATCAAGGATAGATACATCGAATGTACCACCACCAAGGTCGAATACTAATACTTTTTGTTCTTTATCAGTTTTATCAATACCATAAGCAAGTGCTGCTGCAGTTGGTTCATTGATTATTCTTAATACATCTAAACCAGCAATCTTACCAGCATCTTTTGTTGCCTGACGTTGTGCATCATTAAAATATGCAGGAACAGTAATAACCGCCTTTGATACTTGATCACCTAAATAGCTTTCAGCTGTTTTCTTTAGATTCTGAAGAATCATTGCTGAAATTTCTTGAGGAGTGTATTTCTTACCTTCGATATCTACACGATAATTTGCATCTCCCATATGTCTTTTGATTGATGAAACTGTATTAGGGTTTGTGATAGCTTGTCTTTTAGCTACATCACCAACCTGGATTTCACCATTTTTGAATGCTACTACAGATGGAGTAGTTCTGATTCCTTCTGCATTAGTAATAACTTTTGCTTCTTTGCCTTCCATTACAGAAACGCATGAATTTGTTGTACCTAAATCGATACCAATTACCTTATTTGTCATTTTCATTATCTCCTTTTTCTTCTTTATTCTTTTTATTTACAACAACCATTGCTGGTCTTAAAACTCTGTCCTTATATAAATAACCAACCTGCATAACCTTAGTGATTACATTATCAGCTAATTCTTCATTTTCTTCAGTTTCAACTGCTTGCATAAGTGCTGGATCAAAATTATCACCAACATTTGACTTAATTTGAGTTAAGCCTTCATTTTTCATTATTTCAACTATCTGGTTGGTAATCATCTGAAATCCTATCTGATAATTCTTAACTTCAGGATTTGTAACATCCATGCTGACTATCTGAACTAGCATATCAATTGGATTTATCAACTCCGATATAACATTTTGAGATGCATATTTACGGTTTTTAATTGCTTCATCATTAATTCTCTTCTGAAAATTAAGGCTATCAGCGTGAGCCTTTAAATATTCATTCTTCCAATGTTCTATTTCGAGTTTAAGGCTTTCGTTTTCCTTTTTTAAATTTTCAAATTTATTCTTCTTGTTTTTATTTTTTTGATTATTTTCTTTTTTATCATCATCCTCTTTAAAATCTACTTCTTCATCAAGCTCTTCATTTAAGATTTCTTCTTCTTTTTCTTCAGTTTGATCTTCTTCTAGATTTTCTTCTTTTTCTTTATCTATATTAGCCAAAATATCACTTCTCTTCTTTTAGTTTTTTCATTCTATTAGCTACGAATTCCAAAATTGGCACACATGCTTTATAATTCATTCTAAGTGGCCCTATCATTGATAAAACACCATTTTGGTTTTCACTGATAGAAAATGGAACCAAAACACTTGAACATTCTTCCAAACCTCTTACTGGGTTATCAGTTCCTACATGAATTATAACACCACCAGTTAATGAATTTTTATATTTAGCAAGTGAATATTCATCAATTGCCTTTATTACTCTTTGCATAACATTAAAATCCTGAAATTCTGGCTGATTGAATAATTTTGATAAGCCAGCAGATGTGACATAGCCATTTAAGAAGCCAGAGAATGCCTTTATCATGAAGTTTAAGATATCATCTTTAAAATCTATCATTTGTCTAATTCTAGGCTTTGATGCTTCATTTGATAAAATATCTCTTATTTCATAAATTGAATGTCCATACATTGCTGTATCAAATACTTGAATGATTCTCATTAAATCATCAATCTTATAACCGTTTGGTATCTTTATTGTTGCTGACTCAACATCTCCCGTTGATGTAACAATAAGCAATACTGCTTCACTATCTGATAGTGGTACAATTTCAAGTCTTAAAACTTTGGCACTATCATTTGGATAAGTTATAATTGATACATAATATCCTGTAAGTTCACTTAAAAACTCACATATCTTCTTGATTTTTTCATCTGTTGAATAATATCTATCATCCAAAATCTCATCAATATATTTATAATATTGTCTTACATCTTCATCTCTTACAATCAAATTATCTACATAATATCTAATTCCCTGTTCTGAAGGAACTCTTCCTGATGATGTATGAGTTTTTTTAAGATAGCCTTCTTCTTCAAGATGTTGCATCTCATATCTTAGTGTCGCACTAGAAAAATCAAGATATGGTTTTTCAGTTAGCATCTTAGAGCCTACAGGTTCGTTTGAGATGACATATTCATCAATTATCGCCTTTAAGATAAGCTTTTGTCTATCTGTTAGCATTACAATCATCCTTTCGTCTGATTTTTGCACTCTATTCTTTCAAGTGCGATTATATTATATAACTATGTTTTGGCACTGTCAAGCAAAAAGTGCCAAAAATTTTAAAAATTATATTTTTAATTTTAATTAGAACTGCAAATCAGGCCTTAATATAGCGGTATTTTTGCTTGACAATGATTCATATTTATCATAAAATCACTATGATGATTAATGGATTTTTAAAATGAAAAGAATAAAAATTATGAATTTAAAATTTAAAAATGGTGCACAAAAATAATATGTGCACCTTTTATTTTGCGTTTTTATAAAATTGAATTTTGTTTTAAAACTTCATTGTTATTAGATAAGGATTTTTATAAAAGATTGAGATGATAATATGAATTACACTGAATTTGCTTTAATTATTAAAGAAAAAAGAATTGAAAGAAGGATTACTCAAAAAAAGATGGCAAAGAAATTATCTATAAGTCCATCTAAGTATAATAAAATAGAAAATGGCTCCTCAGAGCCATCATTTATTGAATTATTATTAATCTGCAATATACTTGATATAGATTTTAGTTTCATAATAAAGCAAAATGAAAATAGAAAAAATTGATAACTTTATTAATTATCCATAAATGTATAGGGGGTAATTCCTTCCATACCATATTCTCCAAGGGTATCAAAAGGAATATCCTTGTCATATATTTTAATAGATCTATCATCTTCTTTATTAACTAAGAATGTATAAAGTGCTGTTTGTCTTCCATAATCACCTTTTTTTATTCCTTCTGAAAATGATAGCCCATCTCCGACTATAATAAGTTTATTTTTCGCCCTTGTTACTGCAGTATATATAAGCTTCTTTTTTAACATTCTTGTATAACTTGGCAGTATCGGTAATATTACATTATCAAATTCACTACCTTGTGATTTATGAATACTGATTGCATAAGCTAAAGTAAGATTATCTAAATCTTTTAATGGATAATTTATCATTCTATCATCAAAATTGACGATTAATGCTTCATTTCCATTAAGTTCAGCAATATCAGCAATTTTGCCGATATCACCATTCATAATATCTAATTTCCCATCATTTTTAAGTTGTAAGACTTTATCGCCTTTTTTAAATATTTTATTATCTCTTATAAGTACTTTTTCTTCTTCTGAATTATATCTTTTTTGAATTTCTTTATTTACTTCATCAATTCCTGCAGCACCGGCATACATTGGTATTAAAATTTCAATGCCAGAAAATAAGTCTCCGCCACTAGATATAAAATTATCCAATAGTTTAAATAATGTAACAATTAAACTTTTGGAATCAGTAGTGTAGAAAAATACTTCCTTTTTTAAAGTAAATAATCTGAAATCTATTTCTTCGCTCTGAATCATAGTTGATAAGCTTATGATATTTGAATCACTTGCTTGACGCATTATTTGAGTTAAATAAGTGACTTTAAAGAATGGAGAATCAATAATATCATTTAAGAAATTGCCTGGCCCAACAGATGGAAGCTGATTAATATCACCCACAAAAATTAATATTGTATTTGTAGGCATAGCATCAAATAATGTTGATGCAAGAGGAATATCTATCATTGATGATTCATCAATTATAATTATTGAATATGTTAATTCATTATCCTTACCTTTAGTAAATTCACTATTTATATTATAGCCTAAAGCCTTGTGAATTGTTGAAGCCTTGAATTTGGTTATCTCTGTCATTCTTTTTGCCGCTCTTCCTGTTGGCGCAGCAAGTAATATTTTATCATTTGCGATATCATCTGATAAAGACATTTTATTTAATTTGGCATAGCAAGAAAGTATACCCTTTATAATCGTTGATTTACCAGTTCCTGGTCCGCCTGAAATTATCGATAAATTATTAGCTAAAGAATTGATGATTGCTTCTCTTTGCATCGGAGTGTATTTGATATCAATTAAACCTTCAACATAATTTAGGGCTTCAATTATTTCTTCTTTGTTATATTTTATTCTTACATTTGCCATCTTTTTTATTTTAGAGGCAACATTCTTTTCTGCATGATACAAATATGAATCAAAATATCTATCTTCATCAAAAATGATTTTTCTTTCATCAACTAATTCATCTAACGATTTAATCAATAAATCATCAGTGATGATTTCATTATTTAACATCGCTTTAACAGAATTAACAAGCTGTTCTTTAGTTAAATAAGTAAAACCTTCTTTAAAGCAAACATTATTTAATGCATAACATATGGCAGCCTTGATTCTTTTAGGATCATCTTCTTTTATGCCTATATTAAAGGCTATAGTATCAGCTTTTTTAAAGCCAAAGCCTTCTATATCATAAATAAGACGATATGGGTCTTCTTCAATCTTGTTTGCAGCATCAAGACCATAGTGATCTATTAATCTTTCAATCATTTTTAATGTAAGGCCAAACTCATATAATCTTACATAAGTTCTCTCACTTTCAAAATTTTCTTTTATCATTCTAACAAGATTCTTTTTCTTTTCATCTGATAATCCTTCAACCTTATTTAATACATCAGGATTATTTATAATATCATTTAAGCAGTTAGTACCTAAAGTATCGACTATCTTTGTAGCCAAAGCTTTACCTATACCATAAAATTTATCACTAGATAAGTAATCTATTAATCCGCTCACAGAAAATGTTTCTAATCTTGAATAAGTTTCTAAGAAAAGTTCTTCTCCATAATTTATATGCTTTTTTATTTCTCCTACAAATTCATAAGAAAGACCCTCATCTAAATGAGGGAAATTACCTACTATTGTTAATTTTTTATTGCTATCTGTCTTAATACGGGCAATTCTATATGTTGAATCGCTTTTTTCATAAATATAGGTTATTATTTGCCCTTTTATTTTAACTTTTTCACCAAGCATCAATAATTTCTTCTTTCATTATTATAATAAACATCATCAATTATTGCACCACCTAGGCATATCTCATTATCATAAATAACAACAGATTGACCCGGAGTTACAGCTCTTACGCCCTTATCATAAAATACCTGTATATGAGTATCATCAATATATCTAAATGTTATTTCATTATCTTCCTGACGATATCTAAATTTAGCTTGATATTTTTTGCCTTCAATACCCTTATCACAAATCCAGTTTAGGCTTGATGCATAACAATTATTTGATATTAATAAAATATCATCATGTCCCTGACCAACTATAAGTTCATTTTTTTCTAAATTCTTGCCACAGACAAACCAAGCCTCATTCTTATATTTATTATTACCACCTATACCAAGGCCTTTTCTCTGTCCGATAGTGTAATACATTAAGCCTTCATGTTTGCCTATTACATCACCTGATGTTGTTACAATATTACCTGGTTTTGCTGGTAAATAATTTTTCAAAAATTCTTTGAAATTTCTTTCGCCAATAAAACAGATTCCTGTAGAATCCTTTTTATCCATAGTGTATAAATTAGCATCACGTGCTATTTTTCTTACTTCACTTTTATATAGATGTCCTATAGGAAACATACTTTTTTGTAATTCTTCTTGCGTTATTTGGCATAAAAAATATGTCTGATCCTTATTTGAATCAACACCTCTTATCAAATAACTTTTACCATTTTCTCTTTTTACTTGAGCATAGTGTCCCATTGCGATATAATCAGCGCCAAGCTTCATTGCTTCCTTTAAGAAGGCGTCAAATTTGATATATTTATTACACATAACATCAGGATTAGGTGTTCTATTCTTTTTATATTCATCTAAAAAATAGGCGAATACTGTATTCCAATATTCCTCTATAAAGTCTATTCTATGAAGTTTTATTCCTAAACTGTCGGCTACTTTTTTGGCATCTTGGTAATCTTTTTCCTGAGGACAAACATCATCATCTTTATCAGGATTTCCTAAAAAATCATTATTAGTTAGGGAATCCCAGTTTCTCATAAACATTGCCTCAACATCATAACCTTCATCTATTAATAATTTTAAAGCAACTGATGAATCTACTCCACCAGATAATCCTAAAATAACTTTCATAAGACTCAACTCCTAAGGTCTATTGTATCATAAAAATAAATTGAATTAAAGGTTTAAAAAAGGTATAATGACGTTATGAGGTGTTTTTATTATGGTAGATGAAAAAAATACTTTAGATGAAGAAAAAGAATATGAAAATGGGTTTAAACCAAAAGAGGTTCATTTAAAAGAAAATTATGTTTTTTACCGTAAAAACATCTTTTATTTAATTTGGAACAAAATCGTAGTTTTTGTAGCCTCGTTTATATTTGCCTTTCCAAAGATTCTTGTTTATGGATTTAAAACAACAGGTAGAAAAAACCTGAAGCATATGAAGGGTGCGATTATAATATCAAATCATGTTTATTCAAACGATGTCATATTGATAATAAGTGCCCTTAGACATTCAAAAACACTTTATCAAACAACAGTGCAGTCTAATTTAGGTTTCGGTATAGTATCAAAAATATTTACAGGCGGTGGTGCAGTACCTATTCCAACTGATAGTATTCACCTTCTTCGTAAATTCAATAGGAGCACTGTAGAAACATTAAATAAAAATTATCCTATATTATTTTTCCCAGAAGGTCATTTAATTCCCGAATGCAAAAGAATAAGACCTTTTATGAGCGGTGCTTTTCATTTCGCAATTGATTCAAATTCCAAAATTATTATACCAACAGTTATAACATTTCATAAACCAAAAGGATTTTATAAATTAACAAGGAGAAACAAGCCTTGTATACATTATAATATATTAGAACCATATCATATAGAAATGCTTGAAAATAAGAGGCTGACTATTAATAAGATTAGTGAAGATTTACATACAATAATGAGTGATTATTATTTAGAGCATAGTGATTATTTCAAATAATATAAAAGAGACTTTTCAAATTAAGTCTTTTTTTTTGGGATAAAAATTAGCTATTTTAACAAATACACCTTAAAAGATTTTAAATGTCTTATTTAAATATAAAAATTACCTTGACATTAAAAAAATCAAAGTAGTATAATATTATCAGTTAGTCAAGACTAACACAAAGATCTGGTGAGAAGTTATATGAGAAAATCATTAAATAAAATTCCATATCTAATACTTTCAGTAACATTATTTATTTTAATTTCATTTATTTTTGTTACAGGTGCTACTACAAATAAAGAAAATAATAATGATACAAAGATAAAGTTAGTAGATTTATCATATAATGAAGCCAATTCGGCGACTGATGATGTTACAACTTTAACATGTTATTCTTCTTATCGTAAATATTACAATGCTGAAGTAGGTGATGATGAGAAAGTAACATTTACTACCGTTGCTAAATATTCTCACAGATTATATTATCAAGGAATAACAAAATTTGAAAGTGAAGGCTTTTCAAAAATCAGAGCCTTCGAAGATTACTTTAAAGATTTTTATGTTTATTGGTATACGCAGTCAGGAATGCTTGATAAAACAAAAAATAATATTTCAGAAGATAGAGTAAATGAAATTAAGAACCTTTATGATGAAATAGTTGAATTCGTATATGCTGATAAACTTGATGATGCCAAAACATCTGTTGAGACACTTATAAATAAATTATATGAAGATGCAGTAACACTTGATAATCTTGGGTTATATGCAGAAGAAATTGAAAAAGAAGATACAAGCGAAAAAGATATTGAATCAGGTGCTGCCTATTATTTAACTTATAACCAGTATATTAAAGCTGAAAATCCAAATGGTGATAAAACCATCACTTATACAATTGTCGCAGGTCAGATAAAAAATCTACTTTATGAAGGTATAGAAAGATATAAAAAATACTTAAGTAAAGAAGATGAAGATATAGATTATTATACTCCATTTTCTAATTCATATGGTTTTTGGTATGAAACATCAGGCTTTGAAAAAAAGACAATGGCCTATATTTCGGGTGCTAGAGTAACAGCTGTTGAACTTCAATTTTCTGCAATGAAGACTGCAGCAAGAAGTGGGAGTAGTCTTGAAAATGTTCAAAAAGAGGTTGATACTCTTCTTGAAATGCTAAATACTGATGCTAAAAAGCTCGATGATTTATTAGGTTTAAGTGGTTCTGGTTCTTCAGGACTTACTGTAGCAACGTTTGTTGGCTGTCTTACCATAATGATAAGAGAAGGTTTAGAAGCAATTTTAATTCTTGGTGCGATTGTTGCTTACTTAATTAAGACAGGAAATAAAAAACAAACTAAATTTGTATATATCGGTGCCTTAGTTGCAATCGGGGCATCATTCTTACTAGCATGGCTATTAACATTATTTAATTTAACTGGTGTACCTCAGGAAATAATTGAAGGTGTCACTGCACTGATAGCTGTTGCGGTATTAATTTATGTATCGAACTGGATGATTTCAAAATCCGAATCTAAAGCGTGGACAAATTATATTTCATCTAAAGTATCTACATCAAGTGAAAAAGGCAAAGTATTTACATTAGCATTTACTTCTTTCCTTGCAGTATTTAGAGAGGGCGCTGAAGTTATATTATTCTATCAGCCACTCATAGCAAGCGCGAAAGAAATGGAATATGGCTGGTTAGCTGTATTTGGCGGACTTGGTTTAGGCTTAGTTGTAGTTCTAGCAGTCTTTGTAGTAATTAGAATATTTGGTATAAAGATACCTCTTAAGCCGTTCTTTATGGCAACAAGTATACTTATGGCTATAATGGCCGTAATATTCCTTGGTTCAGGTATTTGGGAATTATTTATAGATGGTGGAATATTAGCTAACTGGGGGTGGCCAACAGGTATCATTTCAGGACTTGAGTGGATGGCTGAAAATGAAGTACTTAACTTCTTCGGCTTATATCCAACATGGTGGACAATAATTCCACAGTTAATATTATTAGCAATATTAGTTTTGACATTTGTATTATGGATTAGAAAAGGTAAAAAAGAAAATGCAAACAGTAATTCTGATACAAATAACATTGATGAAGATAATAACGAATGATTATTTATCTTATTTGGCTTAGCCAATCGCAAACTCAACCGTAAACCGATTGGAGTTTTAAAAATATAAAATAAAAAGTGAGGAGAGAAAATGAAAAAATTTATCAAAAAAAGTTTAGTAGCTAGTGCTGCACTTATTGGTGTATTATCATTGGGCGCTTGTTCAAAAAATTCAAGCGATAATGCTGATGATGACGAAGAAGATTTAGGTTTTAATGAAGTAACAATTTTTGAAGGTGAAACAGCTGCTTTTTTAAACGTTAATGCTGTTTATTTCCAGGCAGTTAGTATGACAGATGGCAAGAGTGCTTCTGATTCAGACTGCCACCTTGAATTAGACGTTTCTGCAGGCAAAAATGATTTTGGTTATGGTGTTGGTGACTGGGTTCCATATTTAACTGTTTCTTATTCAGTTACAAAAGATACTTTCACACAATCTGGTACATTTATGCCAATGGCTGCATCAGATGGTCCACACTATGGTGCTAATATCAAATTAGATGGTAATGGAACATATAAATTAAGTTTCACTATCACATTCCCAGATACTACAAGCACTTATCTGTTACATACAGATAACACTGGTCCAGAAGGCCATGCATTCCCAGCTGCAGTAACAATCGGTCCATATAACTGGAATTACAAAAGCGGAGCTTGGAACGAATAATTAATATTTTAAATTGTTAAAGTTTACGGTTTGAATATTTTTTTTAAAGACGTCCTACTATGGGGCGTCTTTAAGAGTTTTATTTAGTATCAAATTCTCCTAAAATTTTGTTTTATATTTAAATGATTTGCTATATAATTTATAAAGAGTTATTTTAAATGGTGATATTATGCTTAAATATTTAATTGAGGTAGCAAATTCAGTATTTGCTTTAGCAATACTGCTGGGTTTTATTGTTGCTTACTTAAGGGTCTTTTATAAAACATGGGGCAAAAGGATAGGACTTATCGGATTATGTTCTGGATTATTAGGATCATTCATATGGTGTATGATAATAAATAATTTTAGAGTTCGTAATTCATGGAGAATAGGAATGTCATTTAATTTCATTGCCTTCTTCTCTGTTATTATCGGAATTATCCTTACAATATTATTAAAAATTAATAAAATCAAAGATAGATTAAAGCCAAAAGCGATATTTGTAATTGAGATTATTACTGAGTCATTTATAGCACTTTCAATGTTCTCATTTATGTTTAATTCAATGAATACTATTTGGTTTTATCCTGCTTTATTCTATAAAGCTGATGTCGGAATATTATCAAGTGAATATTTATTGAATCTATTTGATTTTTATTTCCCATTATTATAGGCTTTTCTAATAGGCAACAAAGTTTTTCTTCTAAATCAGAAATTTCTCCAGGAATTATATAAGCCTCTTTGAATTTTACTACTGTTTTTATTTCTGAAATTAATATTGGGGAAAAATATATCAATTTCGCTAAACTATAATTAGAAGGAAAAAAATCTACAGCTTCTGGTACTAAAAAATGAAGTCTATCTTCTATGTTTTTTATACCTATATTTTCCAAAAGGGAAATATAGTATGTTAAAATCTCGTCATTTATTTGAAATGGGAGTATATATATTATTTCAATATTTGGATCAACTAAACGAACTAAGCGATTTAATTGAAGAGCTTCTTTTAAAGAATATTTATCTATTAAACAATTATTATAAGAATCTTTTGATATTGAATTAAAATGTATTTCTACTCTTGATGTATTTTGTATTTTATCCCATCTTAATTTAAAATCATTAAATATTTCCATAAATTTATTATGTAACTTTATTTTTTCTTCTTCTAAATTCTTCTTTACTTTTTTTTGTACGATAAACCTCCTATAATGACTTTGCAAAAATATAACATTTATATTTATTACCTTTAAAAATTGGTATTTATTATATGCTAATTTCCTTCTTATAACCTTTTGTATTCGGATAATAAAAGCTTCTCTTATTTTTTGATATAAATTTTTTTCATTTCTTGGCTCGAAGCCATTTTTTTCAAAATCTTCATTTGTCATGCAATATAATAAATCTTTATTTGTGATTTTTTCTATTTTATTATTATAGTATTTCAATAAGAATAATATTTTATTAGAATCAATTTTTACATTTATTATATTCAGTTTTTTGAATAAATTGCCCATATTATTTATTATATTTTCAATTTGGAATATTTTATCCTTATTTTCTTTTATGAATTTGTTATAATTATCATCCTTAATTATTTTATAATATTCAAAAGATATATAAATATTATTATTCATATCAATATCAAAAATAAAATCAGAAAATGATTTAACAGTTTCATCTTCTATTTTTATTGATTTAGACAAAGAATTCATTTGTTTACTTATATTACTGTTTAATTGTCTCGA
>CAKZZJ010000027.1 GCA_937885165.1 uncultured Caryophanales bacterium | reverse complement strand
ATTGTTGTTGATGATGCGAGTTATGATAATACTTTGGATGTTGTAAATCAATTTAAAGTTCAAGCTTCTAGTACCGATGGTGGACGTATTGGTTATAGTTGGAGCAGATTAGATATTGATACTAATACTTTTGTAGCAACCTCAGGCTTGTTAAAATATAATAAGTTCTATAATTATAATTTAGTTAACGTAAATAATGCAGATGCATATAAAGAATTATCAGGTACTCTATATGTATATACTAGAGAAACTGGCTTTGTTAAGACATATTCTATAGATTCTAATGCATTTACTACATTACGAAATGTATTATTCATCAAGGATAATAATGGTAATTATCTTGCCCAAGAGAAAGTTGATGCAAATAACTTCAATTATTATAAGAATCAATTATATATCCGTGATAGTGCAAGTTCTAGATATGTAAATCCAACTACATTTGATGCAAATACAGTTTATAGTAAATTTATTCAGGCAGCTGTAACTGAAAGTTCATTTGCATCTCAAAGAAGTAATTTATACACATTATTAGATGGTAGTTATGCAAGTGTTGAAAGTACAGCAACATATTCAGGCTCTACTATATATTATCAGAGAATCAATTTTGAAATCACATATGACTCTACATTGACATATTACATAAGATATACTGCAAATGTTAATGCTGATACTTATGATAGTTTATCATATAATATATATACATATGATGATGATACTAAATCTTATAACACCGAATTTGCATATAATAAAGCCGAACATTATTATACTCAGACTGTAATAAATGAAGAAACTACTTACACGTTAGTAGAAAACATGTTTGAACAATTAAGAGATAATAATAGTTTATATGTAGAAGATGGAGAAAATTATTCTCTTGTTGCATCTAATCAGTCATATAATTCAAACGAAACATATTATGTAAAAGATAATGATAATGGATATGTAAGCATAAGTGTAATATCATTTGAAGATAAGAAAGATGAATTATATGTAAAAAATAATGATTCTTATTCTAAATTATTAGAATATAATAAAAATACTACATATTATGCATTTGTATCTACAGCGTTTACGCAATCTGGTTCTTATTATGAACTTACATCAATTGATGCTGAAGCAACCGCTGATGTAACAAAGACTTATGATTATTTAGCATCTAATAATAAACTTGCTAAGACATTGGCAACTTATATTTATTCATTAGTAACTAAAGAAATAGATTTAACTAAATCTTATTATGTATTTGAAGAATATAGTGTAGCAAATATTACAGAAGAAGAATTTACTAATGGTACATATTATATTTATCAAAATAATGATCCTTATAAAGAAGCTGCCCCAACTGCAAACTCATATTCATATCAGACATCAGGTAAAGAAATCATTTCTACAACTACAAATGAAAAGATTGATTATTATGAACTTGTTAATGATGTATATCAATTAACAACTGATGTTACATATGATACAAATAAGACTTATGTTCTTGATAAATCTGATAGTTATTATGTTAAAGCAACCACTTATAGTTCTAGTGATACTTATTACACAAGAAATAATAATATTGAATATAGATATGTTCTTACAAATGTAAATAGTGAAAATAAATTTGATAATTATAACGACGATCTATATTATGCAAAATATGAAGTAGTTACAATTAACAATGATACTGAATTTGATTCATATAGTAACTTATATACATATACTGATAATAAATATGTTTATGCAACTTCATATGATTCAAGCAAAACATATTATGTATTGACTGGCACTTATAATAAGGTAACAGAAAGTGATACATATAATAGTGCACTTTCATATTACAGACTAGATACATATTATAAGAAATTATTAAGTGTAAACGATGATAATAGTGTTACATTATTTAAGACTGCAACAATTGGTTCATATGCGTTTGCATATAATCCAAATAATGTTACTTCATCTAATAAATCATTGATTAAAACTATTCATGTACCTAATACAATTACAAAATTAGGAAATGATGTATTTGCATATCAGTCATCACTTGTTAATTTAGAACTTGATAGTAATTTAATCGGTGTATTCATGTTTAGAAATAATGAATCACTAGTTAATTTAAAGATTGCCGATAAGACAATGCTAATTGGTGTTGGTGCTTTCTATGATGATATCTCATTAGAAAATGTTGATTTCAATTTTGATAATTATCTAAAAGAAATCGATGATTATGCATTCTATAATTGTTCTAAATTAGTTTCTATCAACGCTCCAGGAAGCGTAGAAAGAATTGGTGAACATGCGTTTGTTGACTGTGAAAAAAGTGATGAAGATTTAACTTATGTTAATTTATCTTCTACATTAGTATATAAGATTGAAGCTTATGCATTCAGTGGCTGTACATTGCTTGAACAAATCAGACTTCCTGAAGTGTTATGTGCAATCGGTGAAAGAGCATTTGAGGGTTGTACATCACTTAAATTTATTGAACTTCCAGAACATCTTGGTGAAGGATATAAAGATATTGACGGCAATGACATCACAGGTACTGTTGATTCTTATGTATTTACAGGCTGTACGGGATTAGAATATGCTGTAATTAGAAGCAAGATTTTAGGCGACTTCATGTTCGACTACTGTACTAACTTAAAACTCGTAATATTCGCTAACAATGAACTTGAAACAATCAATACTGGTGCGTTCAACCATTGTCATAATTTAGTTGTTATCAATGATGATAAAATAAATGGTGAAAGAATTGTTGAAACTGAAACTATTGAAATTAATGGAACCAGCAGAGATTATAAGGTTGTTAAATCAGAAAATGTTCATTATGCAACTGGTGATAGACTAGTTCCAGTTTATCATGATTTAATTATGGGAATCATCGATAATGAATATTATGCAACTGCAGTAGCAGATAAATATGTTGAAAATATCACATATTACACACAGGAAAAAACTTATAATCAAGTTACAATAGATGATGAAAATGATTATAACAATTATGATAAATTATACACATTAGATAATAGCACATATACATTATCAGAATCTTATGATTCATCAAAAACATATTATAAGAGAACTTTAACATATACTGATGCTAATGTTACATCTCAAAGTGACTTTGCTGATAAAGTAGCATCTGGATTATATTATCTACTTACATTTGATCTTAAGTCTGCAGGTATTAAAGAAATTGGAGATTATGCATTTAATTATAATAGTTCCATGGTTGATCTTACTGTTCCTGAAACTGTAACATCTATGGGTAAATATGTATTTGCTAATAATGAAAGCTTAGTTACTGCTACAGTAAGTACAACTAACTTAGGCGACTATATGTTCTATGATGATATTAATTTAACTACAGTTTATCTTGCAAATACTGTTGAAGTTATTCCAACAGGCGCATTTATGAACTGCTCAAGATTAATAAATATGTATAATATTGGTTCATCAGAATCACAATCAGGTGTTGTAAGTATTCCAGAATCAGTTAAGTCAATACTTAATAAAGCATTCTATAATTGTAAATCAATAGAAAAATTATTGATTTCAAATAACCTTGGTATTAATAATGCTACACTTGGAAGTTATATCTTCGCAAACAATGAAAATCTAGAAGAAGTAACACTTGATGGTGCTTATTTGGGCGATTATATGTTTGCTAACTGCTATAAACTTGAAAAAGTTATTATCGGTGGTGTATCAAGCTTAGGTGATGTCATTACTACTATTCCTGAAGGTGCATTCTATCGTAATGTAAGTCTAAAAGGTATAAATGCTAATGATTCTATTATCTTAAATGATACAATTACTACAATTTCATCTTACGCATTTGCTGAAACTACAGCATTCACAAGCTTACAGTTACCTAAGACATTGATTAATTTAGCTGAAGCAGCATTCTCCGGTACTAGAAGTATGGAAGATGTTACTATACCATTTATAGGTTCTGCAAGAGGATCTACTGGTGCAAACGGCTTATTCGGCTTTATCTATGGTAATGATGTTTACTACTTTATGGAAAGTAATACTCAAAAACTTACTACATCAGCTGTATATGAAAAAGTAGGCGACAATAGTTATGCTGAAGCAATTAAATATGTTGAAGGTAATACTTATTATAAGATGGTTGTAAATGAAAATATCGTATCTTATGAAAAGATAAATAATATTACTGCCGCGACATTCAAAAATTCATTGGTATCATCAGTAAATAGCATTCAGGAAAATAAATATTCTTATTCAACAAATGATATTAATGATTACTTGCTACAGATGGCAGAAGAATATGCTTATAATTATATGGGCAATATTAGTGCTGCTTATATCACAAGAAGTGCTGATACTACCGCAACTGATGGCAAGATAACATTCACTTTAAGAACAACTGATGACTCAGAAAACTATATCATAGTTACTGCCCTAAGATATTACACAACGAGTGGTGATGTGATTACTGCTAATCTTAATGTTTCAGCTAAACAATACTTAAGAAAGAACGCTGAAGCTACTCATACTGAAATTGATTTAGGTTCTAAAGAATTAACACTTAAGTTTGATAAAGATACTTCTGGTTATACACAAGTAGTTCAAAACTATGGTTCAGGAACTAAGACATATAGTTATCCTAATACATTAAAGACCATTAGAATTTATGATGAAACATCAGTATCTTATGGTGCATTTATGAATATGTATTTGGCTGATAAATTACAGTTAGAAAATGTATATATCAACAAAGAAGTTACATCAATTGGTGCTTATGCATTCTATAATGATTACGCTTTAAAGATTATGTCATGGGCATTATATAATGAACCAACTTATAAATATGAAGAAGTTAATGTAACTAATAGTAATTTCTCTAATATGTATAAAAATGGCTTATATACTAAGTCAGGTGATGTTTATACAAGGGTAACTACAAAAGAATATGTTGCTAATACATATTATCAGAAAGTTATTGATACTCCATCTAATGTAACTGTAGATTCAAATAACGAAAGAATCATATTACCTGATGACATAGTATCTGTTGGTGCATATGCATTCTCTACTGATAGAATTAATGTATCTCGTACTTTCGCAACTAGAGTTAAAGAAGTTAGCGTTGTTGAAGATAATTATGCATCATTAGTTGCAGGCGGATTATATTATAATGATGGTAATAATTATGTATTAATAACTAATGAAGCATATGATTCATCTAAAATATATTATCAAGCAGTTTCAGGTGAAGGATATACTGATGTTACAAGTCAGATTAAAGTAAATAATTTTGATAAGATGAAAGATAGTGGCTTATATGTATATGATGTAACTCAAGGCTATGTTAAAGTAGCTGCTGGTGCAACATATGATTTATCTAAAACTTATTATCAGGCTATAATGGTAACTGAGACATATAGTGATGTTAAAGGCTTATCTAATATCAAAGTAGTTGATCTTAAGAATGTAACAACTATTAATGCTTACGCATTTACAGGTCTAAATATTAAAGAATTAGTAATTCCTGCTAATTTAGTAACAATTGGCGATTATGCATTTGCATATAATAAAGAATTAATAAGCGTAGTATCTGATTCTAATTATTTAGGTAATTACATGTTCTCACACAACTTCAAGATGACATCATATAATATGATGAAAGAAGAAAGTGTAGATAGTGAAAATTATAATGAAAAAGATGGTTTAGTATCTTTAAGTTTAGAATTATATGAAGATGATGCTAAAGTAGGTAAGAATGTATATGAATTCTGTTATCTTCCAGCAAATTATATTGAAACAATAAATAGTGTATCCACATATAAGACTGCTACAGAAACTGGTATTAAGAATTTAAATATCGGCACTACATTTGTAGGCGAATATATGTTCTACTGTGAGTATATTTAAAAATTCCTCAGCCGTCTCTGTTAAGAACTTTTGTCCAATGTTATTTGTATTAATTATTTGAGTATCTTTTTCTGTGGAGTCTACTGTTATCTGCGTTAAATTATTGTCTAAGTTGTATCTGTCAATATCCTGTTGTCTTGGTGTGAAATAGATTACAGTATTCTTCTTTTTAGATAGTATTTTATCTTTATCAGGTGATATAGTGCTTGAGTATTTCATGTTATATATTTCACTTGTTAAAAAAGCAATGTCATA
>CAKZZJ010000026.1 GCA_937885165.1 uncultured Caryophanales bacterium | reverse complement strand
TTACGGTTATATGATACAATCAGTAATAATACAAAAAATGAGGTAATATATATGGAATTAGACAATAATAACCATTCAGTATTCTTGCTATATTATCACCTTGTATTGGTTGTAAAATATCGCCGTAAAGTTTTTTCTGATAAAATGAGTGACTTTGCAAAAGATATATTTGTTAGAATTGGCTCTTTCTACAACATAACACTTGAAGAATGGAATCACGATAAAGACCATATTCATATAATGTTCCGTGCTCAGCCTAATACTGAATTTTCTAAATTTATCAATGCTTATAAAAGTGCTTCTTCTCGTCTTATAAAGAAAAGTTTTCCAACTGTTCGCCAAAAACTTTGGAAAGAAATGTTTTGGTCAAGAAGTTTTTGCTTACTTACAACAGGCGGTGCGCCTATCGAAACAATAAGGAAGTATATCGAAAATCAAGGCAGGTGATTAGGGTGAATAAAGCATATAAATATAGATTATATCCGACCGAAGAGCAAAAAATTATGTTTGCCAAAACTTTCGGATGCGTAAGATTTATCTACAATAAAATGCTTGCCGACCGCCTTGACCATTACAAACAAACGGGTAAAAAGCTAAATAATACGCCTGCACAATATAAAGAAGAATTTCCTTGGCTAAAAGAGGTTGACAGTTTGGCTCTTGCCAATGCTCAAATGAACCTAAATAAAGCGTATAATAATTTTTTCGCTAATCGTAAACATTTCGGAAAACCTCGCTTCAAATCTAAAAAAACAGGTCACTATTCATATTCTACCAACAATCAAAATGGTAGTGTACGAATAGAGGAAAATAAAATCAAATTACCCAAAATAGGCTTTGTAAACATTAGGTTACATCGTCCACTTATGGAAAATAGCGTTATAAAGACTGTAACAATTAGCAAAACTCCATCAGGAAAGTTCTATGTAAGTATTTTAGTAGAGTATGAAAACCAAATACTACCTATTATACCAAAGAATTTTCTAGGACTTGATTTTGCTATGCACGGTCTTTTCGTTGCGTCCGATGAACCTAATGCGGATTATCCAAATTTCTTGAGGAAAGCAGAAAAAAGATTGGCGAAATTGCAAAGAAGACTTTCTAAAAAGCAAAAAGGCGGTATAAATCGTCAAAAGGCAAAATTAAGAGTTGCTATTTTGCACGAAAAAATCGCCAGTCAAAGGAAAGATTTTTTGCATAAGAAAGCTAAATATCTTGCCGATAAATATGATGCTGTAGGGATAGAAGATATTAGTGTAAAATCTATGTCAAAACGTAAAAAAGGCGGTAAATTTAGTTTTGGAAAATCCGTAGCCGATAATGGTTGGAATATGTTCATAAACATATTGGAATACAAACTTTTATGGCAAGGGAAATCGCTTATAAAAATAGATAAGTGGTATCCTAGCAGTCAACTTTGCAATGTATGCGGTTACAAAAACGAAGAAACTAAAAATTTGTCTGTTCGTGAGTGGGATTGCCATAATTGCAAGACACATCACGACAGAGATAAAAACGCCGCTATAAATATCCGTGAAGAAGCACGGCGAATTGCCTAAATATAAAATACCGTAGGGACTACGGAAATCTAAGCCTGTGGAGAAAGTGTAAGACAATTTTGTTTCTTCGGAGATAAAACGCTGTTTTCGTTGAAGCAGGAAGCTCCTGCCTCTATAGGCGGGAGTAGTTCACTTTGTTTTTATTATGTCATGTTATTTTAGAAAAGCACATAGAAAATGAAGCTATGACAATTTTTTATCTTTCACTTGATAATGGACTATATTTAGGGCCATTTATGGGTAAGACTGCCTGCTTATATATTGAATATAACAAAGGTGTTGTCGGTACTTCTGCATATTTAAATGAGACCATAGTTGTTAAAGATGTACATAAATTTAAAGGCCACATCGCCTGTGACTCAAATTCAAAATCTGAAATCTGCATACCTATTAATATAAATAATAATTTATATGCAATATTAGATATTGATTCACCACTACTTGAGAGGTTTAGTGAAAATGATAAAAACAATTTAGAAGATATTGCAAAGATAATCGAAAATTCTTTAGCGAGTGTAAAACTTTTGCTTGACTAATCAATATTTTTTTGATATATTATCAAAGCGTGGGTAAAAAGCAGCAATCTATTTATAAAAAACAATTATCTTAATGCGTAAATGTGTAAAAGTAACCTTCGCTGCTTGATGGTGAAATTCTAGATTAAGATAACTTTTCTAATTTTAGATTATTTTTACTCCGAAAATTTAAAAAGGAGGAAAAAACATGTCAAGATTTACAGGCTCAAGCTGGAAAGTATCTCGTAGATTAAACTACTCTATAAGCGAAACTGGCAAGGAAATCCAAAGAAGAAAATACGCACCAGGTCAACATGGCTTAAAGCGTAGCAAAGCTACTGAATATGCAATGCAGCTAAGAGAAAAACAAAAAGTAAGATTCACTTATGGTGTATCTGAAAAACAATTTGTAAAAACTTTCAACTATGCTTCTAAACAAGCAGGTAAGACTGGTGAAAATTTCTTAAAACTATTAGAATGCCGTCTAGATAATTTAGTATATCGTTTAGGATTTGCTTCAACTAGACCTCAGGCAAGACAGTTAGTTAACCATGGTCATATCGTAGTTGATGGTAAGAAAGTAGATATTCCTTCATACCGTGTTAAACCTGGTCAGACTATCGCAATGAAAGAATCTTCAAAAGATTTAGTAATTGTTAAAGCTGCATTAGAAGGTAGACACAGTAGAGCTGAATACCTAGAATTTGATGAAGAAAAACAAGTTGGTAAATTAGTAAGAGTTCCTGAAAGAAATGAATTCTTAACTGATATTGATGAACAACAGATTGTCGAATTCTATAACAGAGGTTAAAAGAGATTTCGTATCTCTTTTTTCTTTTATCAAAAATAAAAAGGCATTAAAGCCTTTAATCACCATATGTATCCATAACATCTAATTTGTAGAATACTGCATCTTTATAATACATTTCTAAATAAGGATATACATATTCATAATCATTTGATACATAAAACATAAATTTAAAATTGCCAGGAGAACCAAAAGTTGATATACATATATCATATAAATAATTTTTCAATATTTTATATTCTTCTTCTGTTAACTTTTCTTTTAAATTAGTAAAATATAAATTATCATTATCTTCAAGATAATACCAGCTTACTTCTCCTTCTATTATTGTATAATCAATATTTTTATCAATGACTTCAAATACTGATAAAAACATCGCTTCCTTAGTAAAATACTGGATTAATTCATAAATCATTTTATAATCTTCATCTATTTCATCGTTATAATATTTAAAAACATAATCAATAAAAGATTCTTTATTTAAATCCACTATTTTCTTTTCATCTTTTATAGTCAGTTCTTTAGTCTTTAAATCATATGAAATATAATCTTCTTTTATAGAATAATCAAGATATGTATTATCTTCATTATATTTAGATGCTTTATATTCCAAAATACCTTTTGAATAATAAGAATCTTTTATTTTCATTACTAATTTATCATCATTTTCATATAAGATATACAATCTATCACTACCTTTAGGAAAATAAGCACTTCTTTTTTCTTCCTCAACAGTCATAGAATTTAGATAATTTTCATATTTAATTTTTCTAACTAATTCTTTTTTATCATCAAATTTTGTCATAGCACAACTTGAAAGTAATATTATTAATGATGATAAAATTAATAAAAAAAATTTCTTCATATACAAACCTTTAGATAATTTTAATATATAATTTTCTTTTTGTAAATTGTATTTTGTTTTTATTTATTTTATAATATATCTATGTCAAGGAGTAGTTTGAATGATTGAATATTATAGATTATATTTACCAAAATCAAAAAGAGAAGTTAGAATACAAATTTCACTTCCTAGAATAAAAGATAATATTATATTTGATACATTATATTTACTTGATGGTCAAAACGCATTTAAGGATAATACATCAGCATATGGCAGATCAATTCGTGCGAATAAGCAACTTAATTTTGCTGCTAAGCATCTTCGTAAAAGAATAATCGGTATTGCTATATATAATAGTGGGTCTGACATGGGCAGAGTAAATGAATATTCTCCCTGGAAAATGGAAAAACCACTTATTAATGAATGGTCTAACAACAATCCTAAAATATGCATGAATTTTTATGATGATTTTATTTCTACAATAATTCCATTTATTGAAAAGAAATATAATGTCAGCCAAGATAGATACATATATGGTTCTTCTTTAGGTGCTGTTATGGCTGCCTATATGTGCCTAAATGATGATACATTTAAAGCCTGTGGTTTATTTTCTTTGGCAAGTTTCTTATTTGAAAGTGAATTTGATAAATTCCTAGATTTAAAAATGCCAACATCAAAAAATAAAAGAATCTTCCTCTATGTCGGCAAAAATGAATCATCAGATTCAATGGAAAATCATGAAATATATTATTATAATAGTATTAGAATACATAATAAATTAAAAGAAAATGGTATAAAAACAAGATTAGTTATATCTCAAAGTGGAGAACATAATGAAGAAACATGGGGCTATAATTTCCTTGATTTCATAAATTTCATCTATTTTGATGATATGATTTATAAATATTAAAAAAGAGCGCGAAGCTCTTTTTATTTTGCAATCATTTTTTCTAATACATTTGGTATTTCTTTTATAGTATCTGATGCAAGCATACTATAAGAATTTATTTTTTTATTTGCAAGATCACCAGCCATACCATTAATATAGGCTGAAATATAAGCGATCTTTACAGGATCTGAAATATAGCCTGATACACCAGATATTATTCCTGATAATACATCACCAGACCCGGCTGTTGCCATACCACTATTACCATATTTTATCAGATATAATTCAAAACCATCAGTAACTATGGTTGTTGGCCCTTTCAATAATAAAATAAGGTTATTATCTTTAGCATATTTTTTTGATATGTTTATGATATCACTTAATATGTCTTGAACACTTAATTTAGTAAGTCTTGAAAATTCTTTTAAACTTCACTTAGCATATTTAGCCCATCAGCATCTATAATCAATAATTTATCATAATTATTTAACAAATAAATGATGATTTTTTTTAATTCCATACTTCTTCCTAAACCCATACCTATAGTTATAGATTTTAAATTAGACGAAAATTCATCTATTTCTTTTACATTATAAGCAATATGCTTGTTTATTGATTTAAATGGATAAACTGTGGCTTCTAAGATTTCAGGAATTAAATATTTTAATAAATTATCAGGAACACCAATTTTTACTACTCCAGCACCACTTCTTAAAGATGCGTTTGCTAAAGTGGCAAGCTTAATTGCGCCACTATAGTTAAGTGATCCCCCTATTAAGCCTACATATCCATAATCACCTTTATTAGAGAAATTATTTCTTCTAGGAAGAATAGATATCATATCTTCATCTTCTATTAATTTATAATTATGTTCTCCTAAATTATCTATAATATCAATATTTACAATTTCTTTTATATTATCTTTAGCCATATTTAAAAAATGTCCTGTTCTATATTTAAATGATATAGTCAAATCAGATTTAATAGCTTTATCAGCCATACCATTAATAGGATTAAGTCCACTATTTATATCAACTGAT
>CAKZZJ010000025.1 GCA_937885165.1 uncultured Caryophanales bacterium | reverse complement strand
GTGCTCTTCCGATCTAAAATTGGGTTATGTATAAATAAGGAATATTTATCAATAATATAATGATCTTGATAATTTGTCCCATCAACATTATCTGCTATAACATAAGTTCCACCATTAAGTCCATAATATTCTAAATTGCTATCATATGTTGATGCTTTAGCATAATAATAAATTGAATCATCATAGAAAAAGCCTTCTGCAAATTCTAAAGCATCATTGATTAAATCTGGTGTTGAAGTCGCTAATGAATTAATCGTAGATGATTTCGTGTATGTGGCATTTGGACATATAAAACTATATTTATATGTGCTATTTTCATTAATTAGATTATTATCTACATCATATAAATTACCTTCATGATTATTTATTTCTAAATTATCAATAAGATAATTCCCTTTATAATAGTGCTTAATATTTAAATTAGCTTTTAAGATTATATCATTATTTAATAAATGTAAATTATGAGGCATAATAAGTGATAAATCTTCATTTATAACGATATCCTTTAATAAATAAATGTTTTTAAATGTTTTTGAATCATATGCTTTATCTATTACAATTCCATTTTCATTTATATCACTTCTATAATATTCTTTTAAATTAATGATAGTTGATTCAGAAATTTCTTCTAAATTATATGTTATTGTACCATTAGTAATTGAAGGAATAAGATTCCCTTTATAATCATAAAGACCATTACAAATATCATATGCTTCATCATTACCTACATAATCGCCATTTATATTATAAAAAGATATAACATCGCCAACTTTTAAGTCATCATTTACAACTTCATGTCTATATTCATTATTAAGTAATGAGAGCTCAAATTCACTTGAAACATACCTATTAAAATCATGATGCATTAGGGCAACAGCATAATAAGTTTTACTAGAAATAAAGTCACTTGATTCTATCACAAATGATTTTTCTTTTTGGTCTTCTACGATGAGAAAGCCATGACTATTATCATCTGCTAAGGCAACTAAATCATAGCCTAGAGTATATTTATCATCTACATAAATAGTATCTTCATTAACTATTTGAACATAATTTCCGTATTCACCATCACTACTTTTACTTATAGTTAATAAGTCAGAATTAAGTGTGACTTCATGATCTTCTTTAATCGCGTTATTTATAACTTGAGCAAAGGCAGTAATAGTTATAGAAAAAATCATAACTAAGCTTGCTAAAAATATTAAAATTTTCTTTTTCATTAGGTCACACCTCCTTCTGTCTAAATAAATTAATAAGCTTCATGATCTACATATATACTTACATATCTTGAATAAGTATATGGCGTATATATATATGTATTTCCATCAAAATAATTATCATTTTCATATGCTAACTTTAAAGCATCTGTAGATAAATCCTTATCTAAAATATCTGTCTTAGATATCATCTTAGATTGTGATTCAACTTTAACAGATAACATAATTCTATCTGTCAAGCAATCTCCTAAATTTTTAAATCTAGCATATATCTTATAATTTTTAGCAAAATCATAATCATTTACTTCTAAATTATTTTCTAAACAATTTAAGACAAATTCTTTATATTTTTCTTGATATTGAAGCATAGTATATAGATTATCTTCGCTATCTTTAGCGTAAATATCAACGAAATTAGAAAGTGAATCATATGTTAATTTATAATATGTTCCACTATCGTTAATAAATGTAGGTAATAAATATTCAGTAGTTGAATCATTTTCATCATAATTTAAGATATTGCTGTAATATCCTCCACTGCCATAATATAATTCATAACCATTTTGGAATATAAAATCAGCATCTATATCTTGATTTGTTGAGGCAATACTATCGCTACTATCGAATAAAGATAGAATAGTTGTAGCAGTATTTACATCAGATGAAATATCTGTAAATATACCTGAATTTTCGTATACATTATTAATTGAGTTATTGTTGTAATAATAATGAACTATGTTACTTCCATGAAGTAGATACATAGATGTAACAAAATATTTAAAGCTTTGTGTGTAATCAATACCAGGAAGACCATATAAACGTACATTTTCTAGATTTTCAAATCTTAATAAGAAATTAAAATCATCATGAGTTGTACCATATGTTTCAGTTTGTCCTGTATATATGCCGCCATAAATAAATGTTTTTAAAGAATCTTTTGAATTAAATAAGAAACTCCAATCACTAATAAATATTGAAGTATGCTTAAATACTAATGTAAATTCTTCTAATTTCATATTTTTTAAAGCTTCAAATGTATTACCTGGGAAAGATCTTGAATTAGTCCCATTAAATTTATATTCAGTAGTATAATAACCAAATCTTACGTGAGTAAGTGGGAATATATCTAAACCTTCTAAACTTGATTGGGCTCTAAAGTCAACTTGATTATTGACAAAGTTGGTATTACTAAAATAGTGAATATCTTTTATTTGTTCTTTAATATAAATCAAACCTAAATGATAATTTAATGATGAATTAGAACTTATATATGATTTTGCGGTTGAATAATCATCATTTGAATAAGTGATTAAATTATCATCATTTAATACAAATTCACCATTTGAATCTAAAACTACATATTTAGGGAAATATGCTACATTTTCAAATGTATCCTTACTTGCTGTATGGTGAGTTACATAATCATTACTACCAATAGATATAACGCCACTATAATATAAATCAGTTAATAATAAACCAGATTCAAAAATAGTATCTGCCTTTAATATTTTCCATTCATATCCTGTTTTTGGTGTACCATTTGAATCAATTACATAAACCTCATTATCATCACTAGATGTAATATAATCGCCATTTCCATCAAAAATTAATGAAGCAGAAACATATTCATTGGTTTCTGAATTCACTAATGCTTCAACATAAAAATCACTAGATAAAATATCATATTCATCACTTGGCACAGTTCTTTCTCCTGTAGATAAATCTACATAGAAACTAAATGAACTTAATGT
>CAKZZJ010000024.1 GCA_937885165.1 uncultured Caryophanales bacterium | reverse complement strand
TGTAGAATATGCAATAAATAATATCTAGGATTTTGTTTCAATTAAAAAAGTGATAAATATTTACACTAAAATATAAAAATTGATGATACTAATAAATTATGAAGTAATTGAAATAACATAATCAGTTGATAAAAGAGGTTCAATATATTATTATTGGGCTTTTTTTATTTTTTATATAAGGTGATTAACTATTAATGTTCAATAGTAAATTTAAATATTTTTGATTGAATTTTTAATATGCAGGTATGGGCAAATATTTGGTGCTATTAGTAGTATTATTTGGGCAGATTGTATTTTTGTGGATTTTTATAGGATGTATACTTGGTGCTTATTTCATAATGACTAGAGTTGCTTTTGAAGCAGTTAGTGGATTTCATTACGCACTTACATATGTATCAAGAGTGAAAAAAAGTGATTATCTTTCAAATCACTTTTTTATCTTTTATATTATTTAAAGTTATAAATCACGAGTAAGAGTCATCAAATTATAGCCTTTTATAGCATTACCTTAAAAAAGTTTATTTTATTCTGCCTCCTGATAATTTGAAACAAAATATAATGTCTAATATATATATTATTAATGTTATAATTCCATTTAGTAATAAAAATCCATCAAAACTTTTTGTACAACTTACGATAGCGTAAACTGGATATAATAATGTTGTGTAATAAAAATTTAATGATGATAATATCGTTGGTATACTTGTTATAGTACCAAATAAGAATACATATGTAGTTAAATATTCAATAAATACTCCAAACAATAAAAAGAGTATTGCAAGAAGTGGATATAAAGGATGATATGAATAATATCCTTTTCTTACTCTAAAGCCGATAAAAAATGCAAGTAATAATAAACCAAATGATATGTTTACACCAAGTTTAGTTAATAAATAATCAAATGCCCCCATAGCGATGCCTAAAAATATTGCGACAACAAGTGCGTTTATTAGTACACCTAATAGATCCTTTTTATATATGTGATTCTTCCAACTTTCAATGTTAAACATATTTTATCACCATTTTTATTTTACTATTTTTATTGAATTTTTACAAATATAAATGCTTATTCTTGATAATTAAGTTCCTGATCTTTAAAATTTCCTGCAAATCTAATAATAAGACTTTGTAGTCTTTTATATAATATAAGTGTTACTACAAAAACTAATGCATATCTAAATAAATTAAATGGTATTACACCCACAAATAGATAATAAAGCATAAAATTATCATCTGTTACTACACCATTACCCTGACTTATTATAGTATCCATAACTCCTGTTAAGGCAGCTTGAGGGAAGCCTGCAATAAATTTATATGCAGGAATAAGTATTAACCAATTAGATATTGTTGCCACAAATGTTGCCATAAGCATGCCTATTCCCATTGCAGATAATGCACCTTTAAAACTTCTGTGCTTCTTATAGATTAGACCTGCAACTATTACTAAAGTCAAACCAATTAATAAATCCGCGAATTCCCCAACTGCGACTGTTGATGTACCAGGCAATTTACAAAAGAACCTGACAATTATTATAAGTGAACCTGATATAGGGCCATACATAAATGATACAAGTAATGCTGGAATATCAGAAAATTGTACATCAAGCCATGATGGGAATATTGGTAAACTGAATTTGCCAAAATAATATAAAATTACAGATAGAGCACTAAAAATTGCTATAACTGCCATTTGTTTTATATTCATTTTCTTTATATTATATTTATTTTGCAAAAAATAATATAAATTACCAAATGATAATATAAATAATATAGCACCACCTATTTCAAGTATATAAATATACCAAGCTGCACTATATGATCCTTCGGCATTTTTTCTTTCAAAATAATTGATTAAAAAGCCAGTTATTATCATTCCTAAGCCGATAACTAAAATGATAATAAAAAGAATAAGATTCTTATAAATTTGTTTTGAATTTTTCATTTTTCTCCTCAAATATTTTATTCTTCAGGAAAAAATAAAGGCCCCCAAAAAGGGGCTTATATACATTTTTTCTTCTCTCATCCAGACTTTACTGTTGGTATAGGAATTACACCTATTCATGCCTAAAGGCTCGCAGACTTTACTGCCAGTATGGAATTTCACCAAACCCCGAAGTATTTATTTATCTTTATTATATTCTTAAGAAATCTATTATTCAATATTTATTTTAGGAATATAGCATATATTATGTTAAAGATTAATCAGTTAGTGGATTGAATGAATAAAACCTTGCTATTATGTCTTTATCAATGTAATAAGATGCATATATTTTCTCGCCTTTATATTCATTTATATCTATAAAATGATATTCTTTATCGATAGTTATATGAGATAAACTTTTATAATCATTAGTATTATAATATAAGTTTTCAATTGATAATATTTTACCTTCTTCATCTCTTGATATTATAGATTCATCAATTTGTCTAACTGAAGTTCTTTTATATTCAAATTCAGATTCATCGCTAAATACAAGTGTTCCACCTGATCTTTCATTACCAGGTGTAAATATTACTCCATCATCAAATAGTCTTCCTTCATAATATACATAAAAATTGATTTCATCACCTGCTATAAAAAAGGATGGAATGTTAGTCTTTGTTGTATTTTTTTTATCAATAATCCAACTGCCACTAGCAAAATATGGTATGCTTGTTAATTCTTCGCCATTACCATATAATTTATAAACTTCTTCATTTTTATTATCGCAGTAATAACAAGCTTTATTTTGAAATTCTTTAATATGGGTTAGTGTTCCTGTATCCGCTTTATTTAAAGAACATGATACAGTTCCAAATAATAATGAAAATAAAGGGATAATAAATATTTTAAAAACTTTTTTCATATCTTTAGTCCTTCTAACTTGTAATTTCATAATATGCGTTAATTATAACTGGTCTTATTTTGCAAGAAACAGAACTATTAAAGTGGTATTTTCCATTAATCATTTCTTGATACACAGCCACTACAATACCTATTTGGTAACATCCGTAATAGACATGGCCATTTTCTATACCTGAACTAAAAATAAACATAGGGGCACCACTATTTCCACCAGTTGAAATTATATCTGTTGAATAAATTTTATTATCAGATGATGTTATACTATTATATAATGGATAAGACGTCCACATTGTATATCTATACTTATCTTGATCATTTGTAGGACAGTTATAAAGGGCTGGATATCCAGCAAATTGAACTTGATTTCCATATGTTCCTTCAAATGATACCATTCTCATATAAGAATGATTTGATGAACCAGAATACGTGTTGGTTGTTAAAGATATTGACCAATCATATTGACTATCATTGCCATATATTAAGTATGAAATCGGTACATATGAGTTTGTAGCAGTAAATATACCAAATGTTTGATAGAAAGAATTTGAATCAAAATATGAATTAGCACCAGGATAAAAAGTCATTGAAGATGGTAAGTAACCATAGCTAGTACCATTTATTTCAGCATTACTATAAAATATATGTGCACATGATAAAACTGTTGTTCCATCAACAAATGTTCCAGTCCCTCTAGATCCTACAGTATATTGTAAATTTTGATCATCAATTACTATTCCATTTGCTTCGACGTAGGAAATAGCACTATATTCAAGTTCACCAGGGTTTGAAACCATGACCCTGTTATCATTATCTAAATTAAAATTTAATGTATTTGATAACAAGTCATAATACTGCGTTACGCCATTAGAACTATTAATATATTCAATTGTATTGGAACAACTATTTAAGTTTATATTTTTATATTCTATATCATAATGGTATCCTAATGCAGAAGATGAATCATAAGTTACATGCATTAAAAATTTCTCATGATTATCAAGAGATGTTACTTTTGTAGGAGTTATACTCATTGAAGATAGCGATGAAGTAAGTGAAGTAAACTCAAATAAGTATTGTTGATTCGTACACAAATACAAAAGGTCATAATCATATGCTAGATTGCTACTATAAAATAAATAATCATTTGATGCAAAATAATGAATATCATAAACCTTAAGACTTGCATTTGGTCCATTATAATTTAAATCCATTATCATTGATTCTGTTGGCGTAAAAACAAAATATTTTTTTAAACCATAGTAATAAAAAACTGCACCTTGACTTGTGTTTAGAGTCATAGTAGAAGCTTCACCATTAAACTGATTATACTCTTCAAGTAATTCAATATCTTCAAATAATTCAATATCTTCACTTGTTTTAAATAATTCATTATTATTTGTTTTATTTCCATTTTCTGTAATATATACAATTGAAATGCACAAATAAGATAAAAATAAGAAAACAGTTTCTATAAAAATTTTTTTCAAAATATTCCTCCTCGTATGTTTGTAATTGTTCACGTAAAATTAAATATAACAACTCAAAAAATATTTCAAGTAAAAGACTGAGTTTTAAAATATAAAAAGTTCAGTCAAAGAAATTTATTTTTTTTCAACTATTAATGAGTTTGATGTCATATCGGCTGGTTTTTCGATACCTGCTAAATCCAAAATAGTTGGACCTAAATCTGATAATATACCATCTCTAATTTTAATGTTTTTATTTGTGATAACTACTGGTACTTTATTAGTTGTATGAGCTGTAAAAGGACTTCCATCTTCATCAATCATCTTTTCTGCATTACCATGGTCAGCAGATATTATAGCAACACCACCTACTTCATCAAGTGCTTTAACTACTCTTCCTACACATTCATCTACTGCTTCAACAGCTTTTACTGCTGCAGTAATTACACCAGTATGTCCAACCATATCACAGTTTGCGAAATTTAAGATAACAACATCATAAGCTTCTTTTTTTATTGCATCCACAACCTTATCACACACTTCATAAGCACTCATTTCAGGTTTTAAATCATATGTTGCAACCTTTGGTGAATTAACTAAGATACGATCTGCACCCTCAATTTGTCTATCAGCTCCTCCATCAAAGAAGAATGTTACATGTGCATATTTTTCAGTTTCAGCAATTCTTAATTGCTTCTTACCATTTTTAGCTAAAACATCTCCAATTAAATTATCTAAAGTTTGAAGTGGGAAAGCAATTTCTCCTTTAACTTGATCTGCATATTTCATCATTGATACAAAATGTGTTGATTTAGGGCCTTTAGATGTATCAAGTTTATAAGGCTTTTCAGGGTTATAGATGATACCTTTGGGGTTAGAGAATGCTGTTGCAATTTGAATTGCTCTATCTGGACGGAAATTAGCAAATATGATAGAATCCCCTTCTTCTATCATACCATTTTTATCAGATACAAATGGTACAACAAATTCATCAGTTACCCCATTTTCATAAGATTTTTTGATTCCTTCAAGTGGGTTAGGATGAAATTCACCAATACCTTGAGTCATCGCATCATATGCTTTTTGAATTCTATCAAAGTTTTTATCTCTATCCATTCCGTAATATCTGCCACCTACAGTTGCAACCTTAACATTACCTTTTTTAATAACTTCATCAAGATACTCAATAGCGCTTGTAGGAGGTGTATCTCTACCATCTAAGAATGCATGATAATATACATCTTTTATACCTTTTTCATGTGCCATATTTGCTAAAGCTATAATGTGGTTGATATGTGAATGTACTCCACCAACACTACATAAGCCCCAAATATGGAATTTTTTACCATTTTTTAGAGAATTTTCAATGGCTCTATTAATTGGTCCATTATTCCATAATTCTTTTGTTTTAATAGAATTATTAATTCTAGATAAGCTTTGCCACACAATTCTACCTGCACCAATATTCATATGCCCAACTTCAGAGTTACCCATCTGTCCTTCAGGTAAGCCAACAGCCTCACCTGAAGCATCTAATGTTTTAGTATCAAATTCACTAAAAATATAATCTAAATTAGGTTTTTTAGCAAGTGATATTGCGTTTCCTTCTGAAGCGGG
>CAKZZJ010000023.1 GCA_937885165.1 uncultured Caryophanales bacterium | reverse complement strand
AACGTGCGTAATGATTCTTATTATTGTAGAATAATTGAGTCCTTAATCAATTGCAAACTGTGAACCAGGTCAGGACCGGAAGGTAGCAGCCTTAAGCATCTTTGTGATGTGGTTAAGGCGCTTTTTATTTAAAATAAAAATATTAGGAGGAAAAATATGCTGCATATACAGATGGCAGGAATTAGAAACAAAGAAGATGCATTAATGTGCGTAGATGCAGGAGTAGATATAATTGGCTTATTAGTTGGTCAGATGCACACAAGTGATGATTTCTTAACAAATGAAAAAGCAAAAGAAATAAAGGATGCACTACCAAGTGATATCAAAACTACACTTATAACTCATTTAGAAGATGGAGATAAAATAATTGAAATCGCTAAATATGTAGGTGTTGATTATATTCAGCTTCATTCACACTTAGATGAATCTGAAGTAGAAAAAATACATAATGTATTACCAGATAAAAAATTATTAAGGTTAGTTCATATTGATACAGATGGTAAAATATTAAATGATATTTCAAATATAAAATATGTTGATTTTTATTTTACTGATAGTATCAATCTCAAAACAAATCAATTTGGCGGTACAGGTTTAAAACATAACCTTGATACAGATAAAAAATTGGTTGAAACATTAGATAAGCCAGTATTTATCGCAGGTGGATTGACACCAGAAAATGTAAATGATGCAGTAAAATATTGCCATCCTTATGGCGTTGATGTTAATAGCGGCTGTAGAGGAAAAGATGGCTTAAGAGACAAAACAAAAACTATTAATTTTGTTTTAAATGCTAGAAAATAAGAAAAATAAAAATGATATGATTTATAAGTTTTATAGCTTATTCATATCATTTTTTTAATGCTTATTTATTTTTTACTTCTTTTTTAAATTTATCAATTTCATTATCATTTAAGCCAAGACTTAAAAAGAATTCATGATAATTATTAAAATTATTATCAATATATTCAAATAAAGAATCTAAATATTCTTTTTCTGCCCTCATTACTTTTTTTATATTTGTGGCAGCTAATTTATTTTTGGTTATTCTAGTATGAAGCCATATTCTTCTTATTCTTCTTTTATTAACTATATTAGTATATAAATAATCTTTATATATAATATCTTTATCTATATCTAATATTAATAATAATATAGCAGCAATTATTCCTGTTCTATCTTTACCCTGAGTGCAGTGAAATAATACACTTCCTTTATTATAGTCAAAATCAACTATCTCTTTTATAACTAAACCTATATTTGTTAAAATTTCGCCTTTAAATAAATTATCATATAAATTCTTAAAGCTGAAATTTTCATCTTTTAATAATGAATTAAAATCATTACTGCCAAAAGATAATCCGATTATCTCATCAGTAAATATTGGTATGGCCTTATATATAATGTCAAATTCTTCATAATAAGGGGTTGATTTTGCTTCATTTACTGTTCTTAAATCAATTACTAATTTTAAATTATTTTCATCTTTAAGTTTTTTAACTTCTTCTTTTTCTAAATCATCAAGTCTTTTTGATCTGATAATTTTGTTTTCTTTTAGATTATCAATATAACCCAAATCTCTTATATTATCACAATGTTTTAATTTTATGTTCATAAATTGCCTCTTTCAAATTATATAATAATTATAATAAAAAGACAAAATATTATTAAAAATATTGAAATGTTATGTTAAAATATCTTCAACAAAGGATAAAAACATGAATATAAGAAAATCTAATTTAAATGATGTAGATGAAATTTTAAGAATATATGATATCGCTCGTAAATTTATGAGGGAAAATGGTAATAAAACTCAGTGGGAGATACATCCAAATAAAGATGATTTAATAAATGATATCAATAAAAATATAAATTATGTTTTATATGAAGATAATATAATATATGCGACATTTTCATTTTTTATAGGAATGGAAGAAACATATAATATCATTTATGATGGATCCTGGGTGAATGATAAAGAATATGGTGTATTACATAAGGTGGCAAGCGCCAGAATTAAAAATGATATGATGAAATATATCTTAGATTTCGCATTTGAAAAAATAAACAATATTAAAATTGATACACATAAAGATAATAAAGTAATGCAGCATATTTTAGAAAAAAATGACTTTATTAAATGTGGAATTATTATTTTAAATGATGAAACAGAAAGAATTGCATATCAAAAATGCATATAAAAATGACAGGCTTAGCTGTCATTTTTCTTTGCTTCAGAAACGAATTCATACATTTCTTTAGCTTTTTCTTTTTGATTCTGAATATCTAAAGATATTACTTTAACAGTAATACTTCTTGTAGAATATTCAATAGTAATTAAATCACCAACTTTAACATCTTTTGCAGGCTTTACATAATTACCATTAACAAGTATCTTTTCACCTTCAGCAGCACCTTTAGCTACACTTCTTCTTTTGATTAATCTAGATACTTTTAAATATTTATCAAGTCGCATTATTCTTTATCTTCTTTATTTTCTATATCATCTTTAGCATCAACTGCATCTATTCCATCATTGTTTTGATCTTCTTTAACTTCAGTATTTTCAGTAGTTCTTGCTTCATCTTTAGGTGCTGAAGTTCCTAATTCTTTGGCCTTTATTCTGTTATCATACCATGATAGATGACCAGTTGCGAAGATTTCATCAATTTCAGATTTAGTCAATGTTTCAAGTTTAAGTAGATATTCAGCGATACTAGCAAGTAAGTCACGATGAGCATCAATGATTTCTTTTGCTTTACCATAACATTCTTCAACTATGGCTCTTACTTCTTTATCGATTTCAAGTGCTACCTGATCTGAGAAATTCTTATCTTTAAGATAATCTCTTCCTAAGAATACACTACCCTGTGGCTGTTCATACTGAACTGGACCTAGTCTTGACATACCATATTCTGTAACCATAGCACGGGCTATTTTTGTTGCGTTTTCGAAATCGTTTTGAGCGCCTGTTGTTACATCAGAGAATATTAATTCTTCGGCAACTCTACCACCTAAGAAACCTGTAATTGTTTCAAGCAATTGTTTCTTAGTTTGAAAATATGTTTCTTCCTTAGGCATCATCAAATTATAACCGCCTGCTTGTCCACGTGGAACAATAGTGATTTTTTGAACTGTAGATGCATCCTCAAGTATTAATCCGATTACAGCATGACCTGCTTCATGATACGCAACAAGTTTTCTTTCTTTTTCAGTATATTTCTTACTCTTCTTTGCCGGTCCCATCATTACTCTATCGATTGCTTCATCGATATCCTGAACATTGATAGTCTTTCTATTTTCTCTTGCGGCAAGAAGGGCTGCCTCATTCAGAAGATTTTCAATATCAGCACCAGAAAATCCTGGAGTACGAGATGCAATCTCATCAAATTTAACTGATGGGTCAAGATGTTTATTTCTAGCATGAACTCTTAATATAGCTTCTCTTCCGCGCATATCAGGATTGGATATTGTTATCTGTCTATCAAACCTTCCTGGTCTAAGTAAGGCTGGGTCTAATACGTCAGGACGGTTAGTTGCTGCCATAATGATTATACCAGTATTGCCATTAAAACCATCCATTTCAACTAACAACTGGTTAAGTGTCTGTTCACGCTCATCATGTCCACCACCCATACCAGCACCTCTTTGTCTACCTACGGCATCAATTTCATCGATAAATAATATACAAGGTGCATTTTCTTTAGCTGTTTTAAACATGTCTCTTACACGAGCAGCACCAACACCAACGAACATTTCAACGAAATCAGAACCTGATATTGAATAAAATGACACTCCGGCTTCTCCAGCTACTGCTTTGGCAAGAAGTGTTTTACCAGTTCCAGGAGGACCAAAAAGTATTACACCTTTTGGTACACGTGCACCAATTTCACTATATTTTTTGGGGTTTTTTAAGAAATCAATTATTTCTACTAATTCTTCTTTTTCTTCATCACAACCGGCAACATCTCTAAATGTTACTGTCTTCTGTTTAGCAAGTTTAGCAGTTGATTTAGCAAAATCAAAGGCACCACCTGCCCCGCCTTGGCTCTTCATAATCATTCTAAAAATGAAGAAAATCGGTATTGCCATAATAATGTATGGCAATAATGTCAAGAAGATTGATAAGAAATAATTAGTAGTCAAAGGCTTAATAGTAATATTAAGTTCTTCTATATAACCTTCCATTATAGTTTGAAGTTCATCCGTTGTTACAGCAACCTGAAATTCTTTATTGGTTGATGTAATCTTACCTGTTATATAATATAAGTCATAATTATCACTTATTGGTGTTGCGGTTAAATCGGTTTTTGATACTTCATTTTTATGAACATAAGCTATAAATTCTGCTAAACTTAGAGTCTGTTTTGATGAAGATGTCAACCTATTAATCAAAACAACAAGCAATATAACTAATACTACGGTAACAAGAAAAATGATTAAGCCACTATATCTAGAGACTGATGGCCTCTGCTCACGATTGTTTTTGTTGTTATTATCTTGCATACTTACCTCCTATATACTTCTTCTTTTAACACTCCAATATATGGTAAGTTTCTATATTTTTCATTATAATCTAGGCCATAACCTACAACGAATTCTTTAGGTACATCAAATGCGTAATAATCAGCATTAATGTCTAGAACTCTCCCCTCTTTTTTATCAAGCAAAACACATACTTTAACGCTTTTGGCTCCTGCATTTAAAAATAATTTTTTCATTTTATAAATTGTCTGGCCAGTATCCAAAATATCATCTACTAAAATGATATCTTTTCCTTTCACTTCTGGCACATAACCACCAACAACGTTAACACTGCCACTTGATTTGCTACCATCATATGATTTAACTCTCAAATAATCTATTTCAATATCAACATTGATATTTTTAATTAAATCACCAATAAAAGGAATAACACCTTTTAATAATCCGACCATCAAAGGCTCTTTACCTTGATAATCTTGGGTTATTTTTTCTCCAATTGCCTTGATTCCTTTAGCCAAATCATCTTCGCTGATTAAAATCTTTTTAATATCATTATGCATATTTATATCCTTTCTACCACAAGGTAAATATCACCTTTTTCTTTTTCATCAAATACTTCTTTAGATTTAGCTATATCATAAACCCAAAGAATAATATTATCGTTATTATAGATAACTGGTATTTCATTTCTTTCTTCTTTTGGTATCTTTTCATCAATGAATAATCTTGATAATTTCTTTCTGCCAATTAATAAATTAATTGTATCACTATCCATTTTTTTTCTGATTCCAAAAGGCAATTTTAGGTTATTATAACATAGATGAATAAATTTTGCATTAACAATCGGCTTATTTTTTGAAAAATAGATTTTGTATTTATTGTTATAAATAACCTCATCGTCTATACCAAATCTAATATCTAAATTGATATAATCCTTTATTTTCTTTATATAAGCTTTATCATATTCTCTTATGAAAATATTGTTGTTTTCTAAAATTATTCTTTTACTTCCTAAATTAGAATTAAGCATATTATTTATATCTTCTATCAATGAATAGCTTTTTCTAATGTTTTCTTTTTCAAGCATTAAGCAAATAATATCTTTTCTTAACGCTTTATCTAATAAAATGAAATTATTTATATTGATAATATCATTATTTTCATTAAGATATCTTATTGAATCTTTTCTAATATATTCAAATGATTCTTTCAAAATATTTGAATATTCAACTATCTTCTTATTTATATTATTTGATTCTTCTTTTAATAATGGGATTATATTATGTCTTATTCTGTTTCTTAAATAATAATCTTCTTTATTTGAACTATCCTCAAAATAAGTAAGTTTATTTATTTTGGCATATTCATATAATTCGTCTTTAAAGAATTCTAATAATGGTCTTATGACCTTATATTCATCGTCATCATAAATTCTTGATATACCACCATAGCCATATAAATTAGATCCTTCAATTATTTTCATAATTATAGTTTCTAAATTATCATCAGCGTGATGAGCAGTATATATCAAATTCGTATGATATTTATCTGCTAGAACCTTAAAAAATTGATATCTCGCGTTATGAGCATTATTATGAAAATTATCAGTATGATCATCATAAAAATCAAGTAACTCAAAAATCATATTATTTTCTAAAGCATAATTTTTGATATATTCTTTTTCTAATTCGGATTCTATTCTCTTATGGTGATCTACGTGAGCGATAACTATATTAAATTTAAGCTTATACAGGATATCTAAAAGCACCATTGAATCAACTCCACCTGATACTGCCACAATTATATAATCATCCTTTATTAAATTGTTGTTTTGTAAAAATTGATTCACTTTCGCTTCTAACATAATTAAGCATTACCTATAATTACAAAGTAATATATCATTATTTACTTCTTTAACTAAATTTCTAATATTATTTTCAAAATCGATAGTTTTATCAGTATTATCATCTTTTAAATGCAAAATATTGTTGTCTTTAAATAATTCTACTGCGTAATAATTATCACAAATACCATGCTTTAGAGATGCAAAACAAGGAACAGGCATTCTCGCGATTAAGGTATCCTTAACCTTTTCCTCGTTTTTAAAACCCATTTTTTCTACAATTGCATAATATTTTAATTTGACTTCTAGAGATTTGCAATCTCTTAAATCTTCTTTTTCTCCATAGATATTTTCAAATAGTGGATCATATTTATAAATTGTATCTAAGCCCTCTTCATTAGAAACTTTTAATAAATTATCCATAACATCATTAAAGTTTCTACACCAAGATCCACCAATAACAATAAATCCAGTTTTAAAAGAATCAAACATATTAATTAAATCTTCATAAGTCATTTCTTTTATTTCTGTCATTTTAACTTCCCTTATTTTCATTATATTTTTTATACAATTCTTTTTTGTTGAGATTAAATATCTTAGCTACTTCTTTTACGGCATCAACACTTTTATATCCTTCTTTGATTAATTTATTTATTTCATCAATCGGATCTATGTCTGATATATCATTATTTACATAGCCACTTACAACAATTACAATTTCTCCTTTTATATCTATATCAACTAAATCATCTACATATCCTTCAATATGTTCTTCAAATTTTTTAGTTAATTCTCTTTCAATAGATATGTATCTGTTGCCTAAAACATCTGAAATATCTTTTAGAGTTTTATTTATTCTATGTGGTGCCTCATAAAAAATTAAAGTGGCCTTTTCATATTTTAAATCATTTAATTCTTCTTTTCTTTTTGATTCTTTGGAATCCAAAAAGCCATAAAAAAGATAAGGAAGTGGTGCTATACCACTTTTTATCAGCGCACTTATACCAGCTGATGGCCCGGGTATAGTTGATACCCTAAGTCCTTCCTCAAGTGCTTTTTTTACAATCTTGTAGCCAGGATCAGATATTATAGGTAAACCAGCATCAGAAATAAGGGCTATCTTAAGTCCTTCTTTTATCTCATCAACTATCTTTGTAACCTTGATATCGTTACTAAAATCATGATAAGATTCAAGTTTAGTTTTAATATCATAATGATTTAATAAAATACCTGAATTTCTTGTATCTTCAGCATATATTTTATCAACACTTTTTAATATATTGATAGCTCTTATAGTTATGTCTTCTAAATTACCTATCGGTGTTCCTACTAAATAGATTATACCAGATTCTACATCAAAACTTCTGATTCTCATTAGTTTTTAAGTATTCTCAGAGCCTTTTCTCTCAAATCTCTTTCAGCATAAACTATAGAAATAAGTTCTCTTCTTTTCTCGGCTGATATATCTAATGATTTTTGAATCTTCTCTAGAAATAAAAATTCAGTATTATTATATAAATCATCCTCCATAGAAATAGTAACTAAATTAAGATAAACTACATTTTTTACAACCTGATTACATGATGCAAAGAATTTGATTGTTTCTTCTACGCTGTCTGTTAATCTAAATGAATATTCATCTTTTATAACATCTAGCTCAGCCATCATTTTGCCAAGTAATCTTTTTTCTACATCAGTAGGTTCACCATCTATATCAACCATATAGATAGCTAAATCAAGAAATTTCAACATTTCTTTTTTATTTAATAAACTTAAAAACATATTCTATTCCTCCTCAAAATTATATATTTTTAATATTTGTTTAGTCCATTTATTATTACTTTTATAAACATAAATAGGTGGAAGGATTTTCATTTGATGGTTTCCTTCTTTTACTCCTTCAATAAGCACATGGTTGCATGCCCTATCTTTTTTAGGATAAATAAACTGAATTCTTTTTGGTTCAATCTTATATTTCCTTAAAGTATCGATTAATTCAATTAGTCTATTTGGGTGATATACCATTGCAAGCCTTCCTTTTTGTTTTAAAAGGATGGATGCCTCTTTTATTATATCATCTAATTTAGCATATATTTCGTGTCTAGCAACCGCTTTAAAATCATTGGGATTTATGTTATTTTCACCAATTTTAAAATACGGCGGGTTGATAGTTACAACATCAAATTTATCTGAACCTATCTTTTTATGAATATCAATTAGATTATCATTATACATAATAATTTGATCTTCAAAATGATTATATTTGATAGACATATTAGCCAACTCATAAGATTCTTTTAAAACCTCAACACCGATAATTTTGGCTTTGGTTCTTAAAGTTAGATAAAGAGGTATCGGGGCATTACCGCTACATAGATCACAAATCATTTTATCTTTATAATTAATTGTGACAAAATGGGCAAGTAATATTGAATCTATAGAAAAATTAAAAAGATCGCTATCCTGAAATATTTTGATTTTTTCTTTACCTAATAATTCATTAGAAATCAATGTCATCTTCTGTATCATCCATAATTTTCTTATCCTTAGATGGGGTAAATTTTATTTCATTTAGTTTTAAATAACCAAATGAATTATCATCTTCAATATATTTTACTTTAACATTGTTATTTACAACATCACAAGATAATACTTTAGCTTTGCCTTTTTCAGTTTCAACTATATCATTGATATCAGGAGCGTTTTTCCTTAATTCCTTATAAAGCTCATTTTCGTAATTGATACAGCATAATAATTTACCGCAGTTACCGCTTATTTTAACAGGGTTTAAAGATAAACTTTGGTTCTTTGCCATCTTTATTGTTACATTATCAAATGATGACAAGAATGTTTTGCAGCAAACAACTAATCCACATGGACCAACACCGCCAAATACTTTCGCGCCATCTCTTGATCCTACCTGCCTTAATTCTATTCTTGTGTGAAAAGCCTCAGCTAAATCCTTGACAAGTTCTCTGAAATCTACTCTATTTTCTGATTCAAAATAGATTAAAAGCTTAGCTTTGTCAAGAGTATATTCTGCTTCTAATACTTTCATTTCAAGGTTGTTCTTTTTAACTAAATCCTTAGTTATTTTAACAACATCCTCTTCTTGTTTTTTATTGTCATTATAATTTTTTATGTCTTCATCAGTTGCCATTCTGATTATTTCTTTTAATTCACTTGTAAGTGATGCTGAATCAAGCTCAAATACATCACCAACAACATAGCCTAATTCTATGCCCCTGATTGTTGAAACGACAACCTTATCGCCGCTTTTTACATCAAAGTTATGAATCCCAAAAAAATATCTTTTTCCAACAGGCTTAAACTGCACTCTTACTGCTTGCATAAAAACTCCTATTCTAAGAAGTATATCATTACCTCAAAAAACACATTTTTTGGGGCAACATTATATCTCAATTTATCAAACGAATTTAAAATCCTCGATAATCTATATTCTACATTTTTCTTAGTTTGCTTATACGCTTTGATTTTATCATATAAAGGGTATAAAATCAAACTATCATTGTCCTTTAAATGAAACAGCAAATCATCTAAAAAAGTAATAATAAAATTACAAACCAGAGTTATTATTGCTATATCATTTGATAAGTCCTTCGCTCCGGTCGTGGTATTGTAATTTGAATATTTTGCGCTGAAATTTACGCCATCATATTTTGTTTTACAATTTATTAATTCTAAAAACATATTCTTAGCATTTTCATATTTTTCAGTACCATATATACTCATAGCTTCATCAATATTATTTGTGATTGATGCGAGCATACTAGAATTTAAATCATCTATTCCTTCATCCTTAAGATTTCTTATAAGTATATCTTTAGAAATCTCTTTAAAATAAACAAGTTCGCATCTTGACTGAATTGTTGATAAAACATTAGATAATTCATCTGCGATAAATATACCTATGCTTTCTTCAGCATTTTCAGGTTCTTCTATAAATTTCAGCAAACTATTTTGAGCTGCCTGAGATGCTAAATCTATACCATCAACAATATATATTCTTGGCCCATTTAAAAGCGAAGTTTTAGAAAATTCTTCCTGTAATGATTCTATCTGTTCTTTTGAAATGACTGTTTTCTTTTCGTCTTTACCGATATAAATAACATTTAAATTATTACCATTTAAAATGTTTTTACAATCATCACAAGTAAAGCAAACATCATTTTTACAATAAAGCATCAGGCTAAGCATATAAGCCATTTCTTTTTTTCCTGTTCCTTTAGGACCATAAAACAAATAAGCATGGGATAAATGATTGTTATCTTTCGCTCTTTTAAGCATATTATAAATTTGTGGTTGGATTTCTTTAATTCTTTTAACGTTCAATTATTCATCACCATCGATATGTTTTAATATTATATCTAGACATTCCCACTCTAAAACTTCTAGCGGTTTATTACCATCGATAATTTTAATTCTTTCAGGATACATATCATAGACCTTATGATAACCCTCATATACGGCTGTATGAAATTCGATTCCTTCAGAATCAAGACGGTCCTTTTTAGATTCTCTATCTTTATTTTCAAGTCTTTTTAAAGCAATTTCAGGCTTTAAATCAATAAGTATAGTTAATGACGGCAGATAATCAAGCGCGAAAGCATTTGCCTTAAGTATCGCATCAAATCCTAGACCTCTAGCGTAACCCTGATATGCAAGTGATGAATCTAAAAAGCGGTCACAAAGTACGATGTTTCCAGCCTTTATTTCAGGAATTACTTTTTGTTTTAAATGCTGCATACGGCTTGCTGCATAAAGCAATGCTTCACATTCGGGTGTCATCTCTTTATTATTTACATCTAAAATTATATTTCTTATTTCTTCAGCTATTCTAATGCCACCTGGCTCTCTTGTAGTAATATAGCCTATTCCTCTTTTTTCAAATTCTTTTTCTATATATTTGATAATACTAGTCTTGCCAGTACATTCTCCACCTTCAAATGTAATAAAATTTTTCAAATGTAATCACTTCCTTAAATTAGTAATAAACATTATATAAATATAATCCCTCACTTGGGGCAACCTTGTGAGAAATTTTAGGATCTTTTTTTTCAAATACTTCGCTTATTTTTTCTTTAGTTTCCTTTTTTCTTCCTATCTCAATAATTAAACCCATCATTCTTCTTACCTGATATTTTAAAAATGATGTCCCAACAAATATAAATTCTAGTTTATCATCATAAATATTCATATTAGCTTTGAATATTGTTTTAATTGTATCTTTTCTTTTATCTATAGATGCTGAAGCAAAACCTTTAAAATCATGAGTACCTACAAATAATTTCATCCCCTCATTCATAAGCTCATAATCTAAATTACTTATAAAAGGCATATATTTGTAGGTAAGAGGATCATATTCATTTATGTTTATATAATAACGATATTCTTTTGATTTAGCACTAAATCTAGCATGAAAATCATCACTTACTTCTGTAACATTTTTGATATAAATATCATTTGGTAAATACGTGTTGATTCCTCTTTTTAAATTATCGGGATTTATTTTTTTATCCAAATCAAAATGAATAATCTGATTTAACGCATGAACGCCTTTATCAGTCCTACCTGATGCGGTAATTTTAATATCCGTACCAAGCATTCTTTTGATGGCTTTTTCTAGTTCAAGTTCTATAGTAGGCATATCATGTTGTATCTGAAAGCCCATATAATTTGAACCATCATATGATATTGTTGCCATATAACGCATCAGTATACCCCCGCCATTCTTAATATTACTGCAGTAAACATCGCCATAATTACTATAAGTGAAATTAAATCATAATACCCAAATTTCAAAACATCAATTCTTGTTCTTTCTCCGCCTACAATATATCCTCTTGCTTCCATCGCCAAAGATAAATCTTCTGCTCTTTTGAATGATATTACAAGCATTGGTATTAGAAGCGATGTAATCTGTCCAATTTTTTTAAATATATTGACTGATTCAAAATCCACACCTCTACTTGCTTGGGCATTCATTATTTTTCTCGCCTCAGTTAGAAGTGTCGGTATAAATCTTAATGTAAGGGATATTAATGTAGAAAATATTCCTACAGGTATTTTAAATATTTTAAGTGGAGATAATAACCACTCTAAAGCATTATTGATATCAGTAGTCATAGTGGATAATGTCAATAATGATGTAATAAATATCATTAAAATGATCCTTATCATTATGAATCCTACTCTATTAAGCCCCACCTGAAAAATATCAAAATTCCAGTTAGCAAAACTTAATTTAAAATTCCAATTAAATAATTCAAAAGGATTATTCCATAATACCAAAAACGCTAAAAACAAAACAACAAGCAAATATATTGTTTTAAAATGAATATATTTCTTAGTAAGAGAATAAATCAATATTAATCCAGCGATTATAAGAATTTGAAATAAACCTATAGACATAGGAAATGTATATAGTGGCGCTTCTGTCTCGCTTTTTGTATATATAAGTTGAATGATTGCCGTAATTGCTAGAAGGAAGATTATTCCTTTAATTCCTTTAAGTACTTTTAAGATGGGAATTCTCGTAGATATAAGCAACAAAACAATTACGCCTAAGGCAACAAGCATTGCATAAAAATCTGGAATTAAAAATATTAAAACAATGAGTAAAATTGTAAAAACCATTTTGCTTCTAGGATCCATTTTATAAATCCAAGAATTACCAGGAACATATTGACCAAAGGAGATGTTATTCATGATTTACCTCCTCTAGCTTTCCTAATAAATCTTCTATATTAAATACTTTATAATCTAGATTATAATTAAATTTATCATTTAAATAATCAACTATTTTTAAAAGTTCAGGTTTATTTAGACTATAATTTTTATAAATATCAGATTTAAATAATTCAATTTTGTCTCCATCATATACCATCTTTGTATTATTTAAGACAACAACTCTTGTTGCATATTCATAAACTAGATTCATATCATGAGTAATTATGATGATTGTTTTATGAAATTCTTTATGAATATCATTAAATAATTTCATTAATTCTTCTGCCCCAACAGGGTCAAGTCCTCTTGTCGGTTCATCAAGAAGTAATATATCTGGGTCATATGCCAAAATTCCAGCAACTGCTACTTTTCTCATCTGACCGCCTGATAGATCAAATGGAGATTTATTTAATAATTTTTCTATCTTAAGTTTTTTGGCAACCTCATGTGCTCTTTTTTCGGCATCTTCTTTTTTTATTCCAAAATTAAGAGGTGCGAAAATAATATCTTTCATAACAGTTTCAGCAAATAACTGATATTCAGGAAACTGAAATACGTATCCCACTCTCTTTCTTATTTTATTCATTTTTGGGTTTTTGTTTTTCTTTGGTGTGATAACATAATCAAATATTTTTATATTGCCGCTTGTCGGAAGTAAAAGACCATTCATATGGGATAAAAGCGTAGTTTTACCAGAACCAGTCTTTCCTACTAAGGCAACAAATTCATCTTTGTCGCTTATATCAAGATTGATATTATCCAAAGCTTTGGTTACATCTTTTTTTCTAACACCAAAGTAATTATGGCTTACTTCGTTAAATGATATTCCCATAATGCCTCCATTAATTCGGTGTTAGTACTAAGATTTGATTTTTTTGCCATATAATATGTTTTTAGTGATATTGGCATATCAAGGTTGGATTTTGATAATGTATCAATATCATTAAATACTTCTTCTGGTGTTCCTTCTTTTATTATTTCACCATTTTTTAAGACTATTACATCATCAGATAGTCTTGCAAAATCAAGGTCGTGAGTAATACTTATTACAGTTTTATTGTGTTTCTTATTTAATTCATAAATCAGCTTTACGATATCTCTTGTTCCTTCGGGATCAAGCATACTTGTCGCCTCATCTAAAATGATTACATCAACATCTAACGCAAGTATCCCCGCAATCGCTACTCTTTGTTTTTGTCCACCAGATAAGGCTTGTGGTTCTTTATCAAGATATTCATACATTAAAACTTTTTTGGAATATTCATCAATTAATTCTATCATTTCTTCTCTAGGAATATTATGATTTTCTAACCCAAATGCCATATCATATTTAACATTTACTCCTACAAACTGATTATCAGGATTCTGAAATACGATACCAACTTTTTTTCTAATCTCATTGATGTTTTTATCATCTAATAATAAATCATCGTAATATATTTCTCCACTCTTTTTTGCATTGTTAGAATCAGATAATAATCCAACTAATAATTTAGCAAGTGTTGATTTACCACTACCATTATGACCAATTATAGAAAGAAATGAGCCATCCTTAACAGAAAAAGAAACGTTATTTAACGCTTTTGTCTTACTATCATATGAAAATGTTAAATTCTTTACATTAATCATTTTAGATACCTCAATTTCGCTCCTATTTAATGATTATATCATTAATTAGGAGAAATTCAAAAAGAAATCGTATTCCAAACATATATTTTTTTGAAAAAAATAAAATTAACATCAAAAAAAGAGTATATAAAGATGCAAATCAAAATATATCTCTTTTTGTAATTTTTTATTTAATTAACATATGAATTCTTATCAAAAGATTTTCATATTATGCCACGTACTACCAAAAGCTGCGCCAAATATTTCTTGAAGATATGCCTTCAAATAGTGCTTCCATTAACAAGTCAAATAAAATTATGAAATGCACATCCCCATCCGAATACATTAGACAACTATTATTATAGTAGGCAAATTAATTGATAACTACTGAATTATAAAATAACCTAACTGTTATATGAGCATATAATTAGTTGTTTTTTAACTTCTTTAAGTCTTTTCTAGTTGCATATCCTATATCTAATGTTTTTATTTGTGTATTTTCCTCATAAGTAATTCTAATATTTGTATAAAAAGCTTCTCCACCAAGAAGAAAACAAAAAACCCATGCTTTATTACTTACAGGTCTAACATCAACTACATTATAAATAATATGAATCATTTTTTTATAAGTTATCTTTACATAATGTTTTTCTTTATTGATATATAATGTATGTGGGGAAAAATCATATACTGCTAATTCAGTTAAAATGAAATAGGCTACAATAAAAGTTATTGTGAAGACCGTGGCCATAATGTACGCTGACGATGGTTCAGTTATTAACCCAATGATGCATAGAACTGGCATTGCTATGAAAATTGTTTGAGAAAGGATTAACATTTTGTGGATCCCTTTTATAATATCTATTTTCATATTACACCCTATATGTTTTTTAAAACTAATAATAAAATTTTGAAAGATGCAGTTAGCTCCTGTTCTATTAAGGTACGTATAGCAAACTCCATAACCATTACTCCGTTTCTAGGAATTCTTACCCCAACAAAACCGCCTACAAGCCCTGCCCCGAATGATAAAGTACCATTTAGAGCTCCAAATATTGTCTCTTTTACAAATTGTTTAAAAGACCAGGTTTTATATGGGTTAACTGCACTATTAAAAGAATATCCTGCTCCTGCAGTTATTTAGTAATTATATTATAGCATCTGATAGAGATAAAATGAAAAAAGCCGTGAATTAAGTTCGTCAAAACCTAGTTTTTCACAGCAATTTTTATCTATTATATTTTATTTTATTTATTTCAAAACTATACAGAAAATTCTATGCTTCTTAATCTTACGCTCTTTTGTTTTAAATTTTCAATTGTTATAGTGATTTCTTTAGTTAAATCCAAACTTGATATATCAATTGTTTTTGTGATTAAAGTATCAGAAACTGTATCAGTTACTTCTAATTTATTTGTTCCATCAGTAATTGTAATTTTAACATTTGGCTCAGTTTCGTCAATGTTTTTATCATATGACAATGTTATTGATTTTATTGATGAATATAAATTTGAAGCTTTGATTTTTATTGATTTTGTTTTTTGAGAATATATACCATAAGTTGCATTATTTCCTTGGCTTTCATATGTGAATAAAACACCATTGATGCTAACTGTTCCATCTTTTGATGTGGCACCGATAAAACTTAATGTAAAGCCTATAGTGTCATCTCTTGATGCTGCATCCTTTAATGCTTCAAATTCATTTACAATTTCTGATAATTTTCTATATTTTGTATAAAATGATTTGCTTTCCTGATCAAGATTTTCATAAGCATCTAGAGCTAATTTTATTTCATCTTCAGAATCTAATGTAACATTATTAATTGCCTCAACTAATTTTTCTGCCGCACTTATTTTATCTTCATCATATGTAATATAAGACTGACATAAAGTAGATAAATCATCTACACTAATATAATCTTTAGCTTCATCTTTGAATAAATAATAAGCATATTCTGGATGATCAATAAATGGATTGCGGTTCTTCTGAACGATATAGATAGCTTCATTTCTTGTGATTTCGCGTTCATCTACAGGATCTTCAAAATGCCATTTAAGTAGAGTTGATAATACACCTAGATGTGCAACACCACCTGTTTGTCCACTTGATTGAGAAATCTCTCTTAGATCATCAGTTAATTCTAAATCAACATCAAGACTGTTTTCATATTTGATGACCATGTAAAACATCATTCTGGCAACATCGCCTTTTACTTCATCTCTTGGTTCAAAAATTGAAGCAGTCCACGAATTTCCATAATCATCTGTGCCAGTAGGATTATCGACTTCACCGAAATATTTATTTGCTCTTGTTTCGTTTATTCCAACCTCAGATACTCTTAAGTGATTTAAGTCACTATAGGCATCATATGAAGTGCTGCCGAAGCCATAACTTTTAGCCCAGATATGTTCCTTATTCCAAGAACCTGTTGTTGATCCGCTCGAATCTTTTTCAATACGCATTCCTGTATAAATACATTCAACATAATCTTTATCATATGTATCAATAGATTTTAATTTATCAGTATCACTGCTGTAAGATCCAATATTCAAATTTGCTGGGTTTGTTAAGCCATTTAATGCTTTCCTAAGTAATTCTTCATTGTTGAGGATTTCATCAGTTATATTATCATAATAAGCGCCTTTATAGATGCTTTCATTTTTAATTAAAGAACCATTCTTATCATATTCTTTTTCAATATCTTCTTCAACAAAATAGCCACAAACACTACAAGTTTTCTTTTTCTTATTTGTTAAAGTATTTGTCTCCCAATTACCAAAAATGTGAGCTTCTTCGTCACTTACTAAATCAGCATGTTCACAACTTGATTTATGAAAATGATATTCATCATTATAACTCCACTCGTTTGCATATGTATGAGTATGAGTTGTAGTAGTGATGTCTAAAGACGTTGTTAATAAACTTGAAGTGACATCTACTGATGTTGACAGACTTGAATTTGTGTTATTATTATCTTCACCGCTACAAGATATAAGTCCTATGGCAGATAATAAAAGTACTGGAATAATCAACTTATTTTTCTTCATAACTTAATTTCCTTTCTTTCCAAATTTTTAAGATTAGAGTATATCATAATTTAATATATATTTCTATAAAATTTTAGCCTAAAAAAATAGTTTTATAATTGATTATAAATAATTCGCATTATAAAACTATTTATTCCTTTATTAATCTAGTTTTTTCATTTCTGTATAGGCCATGATAAGTGGTCCAACACCTTTGGCATCATTTTCTACAACTGGTTCTGATATATAATATTCATAAGATCCATCTCTTCTTCTATTATTATCAGGTCCTAGTCCTGCAACTAAACAGATACCACCTAAATTTAAATCCCCATCTTTTTCAGATAAATATTTACTACAGATACCATTAAATATTTCAACACCAATTTTTCTATATCTTTCAGGTAATGCTTCTAATCTTGCACCCTTTAAGATTGCATAAGCAATCATAGATGAGCCTGAAGTTTCAAGATAGTTTCCTTCTTTTTCCATAAAATTAGGTACCTGATAGAACATTTTTGATTCTTTATCTTGATATTCTAAAATACCATCAATTGTTATTTTTAATATCTCTTTGATAGTATTATATTCATCATACATTTGATTATTCATAAAATCTAAAACATCTACTAAAGCTACTGCATACCAGCCAATACTTCTTAACCAAAAGTTTTTAGACAATCCAGTTTCTTTATCTGCCCAGAATATTGTTTTTGATGAATCATATCCATGATAATAAAGATGTTTATCTTTATCATACATAATATTAAATACATTTTTAAATTGATTAACTATATCTGAGTAATCTTTAGTAGTATTTGTCTGATATCTTGTGTAAAAAGGCTGAGCCATGTATAATCCATCAAGCCAGATTTGGTTAGGATATATAGCTTTATGCCAAAAATTGCCTTCTTTTGTCCTTGGCTGAGTCTTTATTTGTGTATATGTCAATTCAATTGCTTTTTTATATTTTTCTTCTTTTGTCAAATCATATAAATCAAATAATATTCTTGATTCACAAATATCATCAGTTGAATGCTTTTCTGGTTCATAACCTCTGATTGTTCCATCCTCAAATACGTAATAATCAACAAAATCTTTAACAAAATTAATATATTTTTCTTCTTTTGTTGTCTTATAAAGTTCAATAAGGGAAGTCATCATACAGCCATCAATATAATTCCATACCGGTTTTTTTCCTTGTTTGATTGCCTCAATATTCCATAGTGGCATATCCGGCTTAGAAGTCATTAATTTATCAATGTAATTATCAATAATCTTATACATTTTTTTCGCCTTCCTTTTTTTCTTAATTATACAAAAATAATATTATCTTTACAAGTTTTTATAATTTGTCGTTATTTAAAATTCTTAATATATCTTCTTTTTTTATACTTCCTTCTCTTAATATTTTAATATTATCATTATCTACTAATATAACTGTAGATGATAAATTAGATGATTGTTCATCTGATTTATAAATTTTATCAACCAAATTATTATATTTTTCTTTTATTTCATCATAATTATTAAGCGGAACATCACCAGAATCATTAACTGAAGTTGTAAGCATAGGTCCATATTCTTTTAATATAGATAATGCGCATTTTGAATTTGGTATTCTTATCCCTATAGTTTTATATCCTATTTTTTTTATTACTTCTTCTTTTGAATTAAGTATTATTGTTAAAGCTCCTGGCAAAAATTCATTTATAAGTTTAATTATATCATTATTTAAATAAGCAATTTTATCTATCTGATTAATATCAGCACATAAACAGGCAAGAGGTTTATCTTTTGGTCTTTTTTTTATTTCATATATCTTATTTATTCCGTCAATATCAAAAATGGGAGTTCCTATTCCGTAAACTGTATCAGTAGGAAATATTAGAATCATTTGAAATCACCAACAAAGATAAACATCATTCTGTCTTTTCCTTCTAAATCCTTTATTACTTCAACTCTCGCATCAGGAAAATTTTCTAATGCTATTTTAGTTAGGGCTTCTTTTTTATCATAACCATGTTCAAAAGCGATTATAGCTTTTTCTTTTAGAAGGGGCTTAACTCCTTCTAAAATTATATGATAAAATTTTAGCCCATCTTCTCCACCAAATAAAGCAATATTAGGTTCATTATCTTTAACTAATGATTCAACATATTCCTCATCAGGTATATATGGCGGATTAGAAATAAATATATCAAATTTCATTCCTAAAACAGGATTTAACATGTCACCTTCGATAAAATTTACATCAGCATCCAACTTCTTCGCATTCATTTTAGCTACATCGAGTGCTTTTTTTGAGATGTCGGTTGCGGTAATATGCATATGTTCCTCTTCCTTTTTTAGGGTTATAGCGATATTGCCAGATCCTGTTGCTAAATCACATACATCAATATCTTGTCCTTTAAAATAATCATCATATAAATATAATATATTTTCTACTAATTCCTCAGTTTCTCTTCTCGGTATTAAAACATCTTCATTTACGATAAAATCATAACCATAAAATGTTGAATAACCAATTATATGCTGAATTGGTTTATTCTCATATAAATATTTACTGAAATCTGAATCAAATTTAGATGTTTTATCTATAGCGATATCATCTTCCATCATTAGATATAATTTAGATGGAGAAACACCCAAAATATGTTCTAATAATAAAATAACTGCAGATTCTTCTTTATTGTTTTTTAAAGCTTCTTTACTTCTTATTTTAATAAAATCTTTTATTTTCATAATTTTTCCCACCTTATAAGCTTATCTTTATGATAAATCATCTTTAAATTAATTATATCATCAGTTTCCATAAAAGGCTTTAAGAATATGATATCGCCTTCCCATAGATTTAATTTAAAAATATCTTTTTTATCAACCCAAGAAAGTGTTCCTTCATCACATTCAGATACTTCACCTTCAAATTTAGATATATGATATAAATACATGAGCTCTTCTGCTTCCTCATTTTGAAAATGAATCATACCTCTGTATTTATATTCTAATACCTTAAGTGATGTTTCCTCTCTTACTTCTCTAATTAGTGCCTCATCCCTTGTTTCGCCTTTTTCAATATGTCCGCCTACACCTACATATTTGCCTTTATTTAAATCAACTTCTCTTTTATTTCTATGTAACATCAAATATTTATTATCTTTTTCTATATATCCTAATACAACTTCACTCATTTTAATATTATATAATTAATCTTAATCAAATTTAATTATTTTCCCCAGATCGGAAGAGCACACGTCTGAACTCCAGTCACATCAC
>CAKZZJ010000022.1 GCA_937885165.1 uncultured Caryophanales bacterium | reverse complement strand
GATATTAATGTGTTGATTTACGCTACTATAACTGAAGCTGATATTGAATATGAAGCTTCAAGCTTTATTGGTTCAGTTGACGGTAAAGAACATAGTATAAGTGTTAAAGTTACAACTCCAGAATACGCAACAATCAAATATTCAACAGTAAATGATGAAAGTTCATTTACAACTACACCAATAACAAGATCTGATGTAGGCATAGTGACTGTATTCTTCAAGATTGAGGCTGAAAACTATCGTACAGTTACAGGTAATAGGGTAATTAATATTACAGGTAAAGTAAATACAGGTGAATTAAATTATCAAGAAGAAATCATTTATGGTGATCCATATACTAAACCTATTTATGCGAATACACCATCAACTGGTACTCAGACTGTTAAATATTACACTTCATCCGACTTCACAACCGGAGAAACTACAGATAAACCAACAAATGCAGGAACATATTATTTCATATTGCATTTAGATACTGATGGCTTCTATTCAGAAGAAGATTTCACTGGTACGTTTAAGATTTTACCAAGAGAAGTAACAGTAGTATGGGGTAATTATGATGCAAATAATAATAAGTGGACTACAACTACTGATTTTGCATATACAAATGCAGAAATCAAACCATTTGCATATGTAACTGATACAATGATTATTAATGATTATCCTTCAGATATTAAAACTGTTTCTAATGATTTGGGTAACAATATCCAGATATTATTCCTTGATGTTAATGATCAGTATAAGAAAGTTAATGTAGGCACATACCATGTAGAAGCAACACTTAATGATAATAATTATAAATTAATCAATAGTTCAGTAGACTGGAATATCACTAAACAGGAAGTAGAAATACCAAATATTGATACTACATCAGTTTATGAATATTATTTTGAAAAGACTAGAGTAGATGCTTCAGGAAATACAATCTATTTAGATGATGCTGATGAATATTATGTATCATCATCTTATGATTCAAATGCTAAATATTATGAAAAAGTTGATAAGAAGGAAGAAGCAACATCTAGTAATTATCGCTCATATTATTATTTCAATAATACTCTTAATGCATATATCAAGGCAGAAAATGAAATGTATGATATTAACGAAACATATTATTCATTTGTTGAAGTAACTGGTAATATCATGGATTCAAATGTTCATCAATATTTCATCCAAAATGGCAATACATTTGAAATTCCAGCAGTTTATGATTCTACTGGCGCAACAACATATTATACGCGTGAACTGTTGACTTCAAAACCATCAGTTGGTCCTATGTACACACTTATAAATGGTGTATATATGGAGGTAGCTTTAGAAGCATGGGGCGGTACAGAAGTATATTATAAATTTAATCCAGTAACTACTGATGTAAATGATACTAATTATTCATCATATTATAGATATACAGAATCAGGTACAGAAGATACAAGAACATTCGGTGATGAAGTAATTGTAAGAGATATTTATGGAAATAAATATTATACTGATGATTCTGGCGAAATTAAGAAGATAGAATATTATAATGGCGCTACAAATGAAAATCCGAAATTATTATATGTATTTATATTAGATTCTGATACAGATTCAGATGAATATGATGGAAATAAATATTTAAGCAATCATGCACTTACAATAAGCTTAAAGGATAAAGATAATTATTGTTGGAAAGGCGTAAGTGATCCTGATGCTGACAGATATGTAGATTATATTATCAGTCCATATACACTGCCAAGCTCAACAGAAAATACACTTGCCCGTGCGACAATATCTGCATCTATTATAGAATATACAGGTTCTGCAATTGAACCAGAACCAATAGTCAGATTCTATCAAGGTAATGATTTAATCTTTACTATGACAAAGGCAGAAGAAGTAAATGGAGAATTAGTTGGTGATTATACTGTAACATATGAAAACAATATAAAGATTAGTAATGATGATACTAAAGTTTATAAGAAAGCAACTTCATATGATTCTTCAGTACAATATTATCAGTTAAATCAGACAACAGGAGTTACAAGTGATACATTCTCATCAAGTACATATTTCATATTAGATGAAACCGGTGATTATATTGAAGCCACATCATTTGATGCTAGTGTAACATATTATAAGGTTGCCCAGGTAGCATCTAGTAGTGTTAATTCATCTAATGTAGCACTATATTATGAATATGGTGATAAGAATCCAAATGTAGCTAAAATATATATTAAGGGTGTTAATAATTTTGATTTCTCAATTACATTAACATTTGAAATAGCTAAAAAAGCTCCTGATCAATTTATCTTAATTGAAGGTGCAAAACCTGCATTCATATATGTAGAAGAACAAAATGGCTATATTACATTCAAAAATCTATTAACTAATTCTGATATTGAAAGAGATGAAATTAATAAACCAAATATCTATTTAAGTAATATATATAATAAGACAACAATAAATAAATTGTTGACACAGTTCTCAAATGATACTTCACTTATATCAGTATATTCAGTGGGCGTTGATTATACTAAACCAGAATTAGCAATTGATGTAAATGATTATGATAGTTCAAGCTATTATGTAAGTACAGGTATGCATCTAGTATTAAGAGATGACAAAGGTAATATTGTTGATACAATTGAATGTATAGTTGCCGGAGATATAGATGGTAATGGTTGTATTCAGGTAATTGATGTATCTATGTATCATCTTATTAATAAAAATGTTGTTAATTATGATGGATTAAAAGATGCTGACACATTAGCAACAGCAACTTATACTGATAATCAATTCTATACAGTTACACAATATTATGCAGCAATTATGGATAATGATAATTATAAAAAACCAAATGTTATTCAGGTTTCAATGATACAAGATGTAATTAAAGGTGTATCAGACATTAATGCTGAATACAAAATCGACTAGCGATAGAAAATAGTTAATACTAGGAGGTAATTAATTATGAAATTTAAATCAAAAATTACAATGGGATTAATAGCTATATTTATGGCTATAGTGATGGTATTCACATATGTTTGGTACAATCCAGAGTCTGTTAGAGCATCATCAAATCCTGGAGCCAGTGGTAAAGTTAATATATGGTATAAGACATATGCTAAAGATGATTATGAAATATTCGATAATAATTTATACC
>CAKZZJ010000021.1 GCA_937885165.1 uncultured Caryophanales bacterium | reverse complement strand
CCGCCACGCCCGAGGACCGCCTAAACGTCGTCTATGGCGGCGAGAGCAGCCTCAAGACCTCCAAAGGAAGCCTGCTGGCATGGAGAGCAATATGAAGAGCCTATGGCAAATCCGTTGTCCTGCCTCACCTCCTGCATGTCATAGACACCTTGAAGCCGTTGGCATCGGCGCCTACGTAAAGAACGGCAGATATGTCTTCGACATTGGCGGCAACAACTTCCGCATTGTGGCTGTTGTCATTTTCGTAGGTGGGGTTATGAATATCCGCTTCGTCGGAACACACGCTGAATATAACAAGATTGATGCCGTCCATGCATGGCAGCATCCCAAGAATACTGCCAGGATCAGCATCGACGGAACGGAAGTGGGCGTGCTCAACACGCTCCATCCCTCAGTCAGGACCAACATATTTTTATATTTATTGTCAAAATCTTGCATGTTTTTCTCATATACTGCTTTAGTATAATCATCTAAAAATTCAGAGGCAGTTACATAAACAATTTTATTGTCTACATTTTTATTGGCTATATAATTGCCTATTGCCTGCATTAAATGAGTTTTACCTAAGCCTACACCACCGAAAATATAAAAAGGGTTCAGTACAATATTTGATTTATTAGGTGATGTTATAGTTATATTTTCACTATCTACAAGAAGTAAAGCGGCTAAGTAAGCCATTTTATTTGATTCTACTACAACAAAAGATTCAAATGTAAAATTTGGATTTAAATAATTATCTATTGCTATTTTAGTAGATTCTTTTGTGTTTTCTTTTTTTAAGGGTTTTAGTTCGTCATTGCATATAAAAGTAAACTTTAAATTCTTATTGCTAATCTTCTTTAAAGTATCATCAATACCTTTATAATATGTTGTATTTATTTTTCTTTTTATATAAAGTGAAGGACATAAAACAAAAATAACACCATTTTCAGCTTTAGCAACTTTTTTTACTTCCCCAAAGGTTTCTTCAAATGTAGCTGGAGCGATGCTTTTTTCAAGTTCATCCCTTACCTTATTCCATAATTCCTGATATTCCATAAAAGTAACCTCAAATATATTCGCATTTTAATATATCATAAATTTTAAAAAAAACAATAAAAAGTTATCCACAAAAAATGTGAATAACTTTGACTATTTTTCGGAAAAAGTATGAGCAAAATGTGAATAACTTTTTGTATTATTATGGCTTAAAATGGAAATTTTTTTGAATAATTCACAAAAATAAAAGTTTAATTTTTTGTTGATAAGTTATTCACATTTTAAGATTTTTAAATAAAAAATTTCAAAAATTTATTAACTTTTTAGATAATAAAAAGATTGCAGCAAAAAAACTTTAAAAGAACAAATATTAAGTAAATTAATTTTTTTGTGATTTGTATCAATTTATAATTTAAAAAGAAAAAACTTTTTTTCACGAGTTAAGTATTTTTTCTTGACAATAATATATTATTTTGTTAGAATGATTTCACGTGGTTTTTATGAAAGGATGTTATATAAATGAAAAGAACTTATCAACCTAATAAACATAAAAGAAAAGTTACTCATGGCTTTCGTAAAAGAATGTCTACTAAAAACGGAAGAAAAGTACTAGCTAGAAGAAGATTAAAAGGCAGAAAAGTACTTTCAGCTTAAATAAATAAATTGACACAACAAGTACGACTAGAACAATTTATTATAACGCTTTAGCCGTACTTTTTATTTATCTATGAAAAAAGAGTATCGCATAAAGAAAAATAAAGAGATAGAAGAAGTAATAAAAAACAAAGAGTATTACACTAATAGATATTTTATTATTTACTTAAAAAAGAATTTAAAAACCACTCATTTTAGATATGCGATTAGTGTAGGAAAAAAGCTTGGTAAAGCAGTTACTAGAAATAGGATAAAAAGACAGATTGTAGCTATAATTGATAATTCTAATATCAATTTTGAAGAAAATAACGATGTTTTTATTATCGTTAAAAAAAATGTATTGGATATTGATTTTTCTACAATGGGCTTTGAACTAAATTACTTATTCAAAAAACATAAATTATTAAAGGAGATACCTTGTGAGTAATTTTTTAAAGAAAAACAAATTTAAAATTCTCTTTGTAGCACTTATCATAATTGCAGTTCCAACATTAACAAGCTGTAGATTTGATGGTGGTTCATGGTATGTAAAGCCATATACTACATATTCTCAGGACTGGATTGATTTATGGAATGGTGGAGCAGGATTTTTTAATACCTTATTTGGATGGCCTATCAATTTACTTTCTTGGCCAGTAGCATGGATATGTTCAGCTATAGGCAAGGGCATGGGTAATTCATTCTTCTGGGGAATATTTTTTACTACAATTATCGTAAGAACACTTGCATGGCCAATCTATTCAAGACAAAATGGTATGAGTCTTAAGATGCAGTTAATGCAACCAGAAATGGCTAAGGTTCAGAAAAAATATGAAGGAAAAAACGATCCAAGAAGCAAACAGATGATGCAGCAAGAAATGACGAAACTTTATAAAAAATATAAAGTTAACCCTCTTGGCTGTATGACAACAATGTTCTTACAATTCCCAATTTTCATGGCAATGTATGAGGTTGTACAAAGAATTAATGCCACAAAGACTGTAACAGTAGATAATGTTGGTGTTGTTGTTTCAGGCGAATTCGCTTTGGCAAATACAAAATTATTTAATTATTTTGACTTAACTACATCATTCTTTGATGCCACAAATATCGCAGATAGAATGTTTGGTTTAGGTGTAGCATTACTTTTTGGTGCAGTTGTATTTTTACAACAAAAGCTTGGTCAAAGACCAATGAAATACCAAAAGAAATATCCAAACGATAAAAACAAAAACAAGAATCAACAACAAAATCAAATGAAGTGGATGATGATAATTATGAATGTAATGTTTGTATTTATGTCATTAAGATCAACTTCACTTGCAATCTATTGGTTAATTGGTGGTATTTACCAAATTGGTCAATCTCAGATTGGTAGAATGTGGAATGAAAGACAATATGAAAAAGCAAAACAAAAGGAAAACATATTTTAGGTGAAATTATATGCAAAAGAAAATTGAGATAGTTGCTAAAAACATTGAAGAGGCAACACAAAAAGCAGTAGAAGAATTACATATTTCTTCAGAGAAGATATTTATTAATGTTCTTGGTGAAAATATTGAAGAAGGATTAAATTGTGAAGCTTTAGTAGATATTAATTTGGCTTTAGAAGGAAAAAAATATCTTGAAAACATTTTGAAGTCTCTAGGAATCATTTATAAAATTGAAGCCAGAAGCATTGGAAACGAAGAACAAATTCATTATTTAATAGATAGCTATGAAAATTCACTATTAATAGGTGTAAAAGGAAAAACATTAGAAGCATTACAACTATTAGTTAGAACATTAATTTCAACTTATACTAAAGAACATGTTGTTGTAACATTAGATATCGGAGGATATAAGCAAAATAGGGCAAAGCAACTTGAAATATTAGCTACTAAAACAGCTAAAGAAGTTGTAAGAACAAAAGTAGAAATTAAACTTCCTCATATGAATTCATACGAAAGAAGAATAGTTCATGAAAAGCTTTCTGAATGGCATGATGTTTATACTGAATCAGAAGGCGAAGGCGAAGAAAGAGCTATTGTTATTAAACCAAAACAAAACTAATATCTTGACTAAATAAAACGGATCCTATAAAGTAGACACATATAAAAAGGTGATAGTCTACTTTGTGGGGTCCATTTTAATTTATATATTTTTTTCTTTATTATAATGTTCTTATACTATCAATAGGTTGACAATTACTTGCTATAAATAATGATGGAATAAATGGACCAATTAAAGTGATAAACAGCGCTTTAAAAATAGCATAGAGTAGGTATTTAGAAATGAGGACTATCTTAAATTTTCATGTGATTTCATATTGAAAATTTAAATTTTGTGTTATATATTATACATATAATTTTAAACTAAGGAGGAAAAAAATTTTGAAATTAGTAAAAAAATTATTTTTATTTTTACCGGTGCTTTTAGTAACATTTGTTGCTGTAGCATGTAGTTCTGATGAAGCAAATTCTTCAAATACTCTAAATCCAACTACTCAAGCAACCCCTACAACAACTCCTACTACAGCACCAACTACTACACCATCATCTAGTCATAAACACACCTATGCTACTACATGGTCTAGTGATGATACTAAACATTGGCATCAAGCAAATTGTGGTCATGATTTAAAAGAAGATGAGGCAGTACATGATTTTGTTGTTACATCAACTACAGACGCAACTTGTGAAGCTGAAGGAACAACTACTTATACTTGTAGCGTATGTAACAAAAGCGTAGTCAAAGTAACAGCTGCTAAATTAACTCACGAATATGAAAATGAACCTGAAACAACTGAAACATTGAAAGAAGGCTCTGCATATATATATGTTGTTGAAACAAAAAATACTTGTAAATTATGTGGTAAGGAAGTCGTTGTTTCTTCTTCAAATGTAGAAGTTCATGATTATCATGCAGCAGTAACTACTGAAGCAACTTGCGTTGCTAAAGGAGTTAAAACTTATACTTGCTCATTCTGTAATGACACATATCAGGAAAATATCCCTTTAAATCCAAATGCACATGTTTGGAATGAGGGAGTTACAGCAGATGGTGCTACAACTTATACTTGTACACTTTGTGGCGAAACTAAAGTAACTTTAAATGCTAAAGAAAGCGTAACTGCAGAAGTTAGTGCAGAAAATTTAGTAAACGCTGATGAAATCGCGCTTAAGAATGCATCTATCGCTTTAGATGATTATACTAAAGAAGCTTTAAGTGATGCAACATCAGTATCAGTTTCAGCTGATGTAAAAACAACAGCTGATATTACTGCAAGTGATGATGTTAAAGCCGCTATAGGTGATAGTCCTGTATATGATTTTTCAATGTCTTTGGATGGAGAAGCTGTATCATCATTTAATGGTAAAGTTAGGGTAACAGTTCCTTATACTCTATCAGAAGGAGAAGATCCAGATAATATAGTTGTTTGGTATCTATCTGGTGATGAACCAACATCTATTAGTGCTACTTATTCAAACGGTACAGTATCATTTGAAACTAATCACTTCTCACTTTATACAGTTGTTAAATTAAGTGCCAAAGATGCATGTAAATTATTTGGTCATAATTATTCAGTAACTGCAAGAAAAGAAAGTACATGCTTAACTAATGGATATGTAATTAAAGTATGTAAGAGATGTGGTGATATTCAAAAAGAAATTCTAGAATTAACTGAACATGAATGGGATGTAACAGAATATGTTGATTCTACAACTAAGGCGAATGGTCATATCAATTATGTATGTAATAACTGTGATTCAGTTAAGAATATCATCATTGAAAAATTGCCTGAAGTTGGTAATAATAATTTAGCTAATATCATAAATAGTTTTGTTAGCGGTAATACATGTGTAGAAATAACTTCTCTTGCAACAGAAGAAAATCCTGCATCAGAAATTAAAGCTGAACTTAAACTTGGTACTGATGGAAATATCTATTTATTAGCAACTGCAAAAATGGAAGAAGAAGGCGAAGAAGCAAAATATTATACTATTATGGATTTAACTAATGGTAAGAGATATTTAATTTCATCATATAGCGCTTCTTTGGATGAAACTAATATGCATTTTACTGATGCAGCAGAATTAAAACAAATGGTATATAGTGTTACTAAATTAATCCCTGCAGAACAAGCTAATGCAATATTAACTAAATTATTTACTTCTTTATGTGATGTTAATATAGCAAACGGTGAAATAGTAATTACACCTAGTTCAGAAAAGATTTCTTCTGTTTATTCTGATTTAACTACATTAAAGATTGATGAATTAATTGATAAATGGTTTGGAACAGGTTCTTATGAATTAGCTAAAACTTTAATTAGTACATTACTTGAATCAAAAGTCGGTGATTTAATTACTAACTTAGGTATAGATTTAGACAAATTACCAGAATTCATTAAGAATATGATTCCTGTAGATCTTAATACTATCCTTACTGAAGAAGTAAAGAATACAAAACTTATAGATTTATTAGCGGGTAGTTTTGGTTATAGTATCACAACAGAATTAGTTGTTTCTATGGCTGATTCAATGTTAAAGAATGCAACTGCAGTAGATTTAATTAAAATTCTATTACCATTAGTTTCTAATTTTATACCAATTGACTTACCAGAATTACCAGAAATGCTACCTACAGTTGACGAATTAAAAGAAATGATTTCTACAAAATTATTCAAATTAACTTTAAGTACTGATTATGAATTAAAAGAATTAGAAGTTAATGTTAAAATAAATACTTCTTTCGTTAATGCTGATAAGATAGTTGTTAAATTTGCTCAAGAAAATGATATAGTTGATATTGATGAAATCACAAATAAAACTAAAGAAGCGTTAAATAGTTTTGATGTATCTTTAACTAATTATGAGTGGTTAACAAACGCGCTTGATGCATATTTAGATGAAAATGATAATCAAAAACTAACATATACTATTTCTGAATCTAATGAATCTTATTATCAATATACAATAACATCATCTAAATTTGAGACCCCATATTCAAATAATTTATATCGCACAAATACTAGTGGCAAAACTGAATATGTAGCATTTGATACAGAAAAAAATAAGTTTGTCTGGGTATATTACGATAGCGCAACTAATAAAAATGTATATGTAGAAGATTTTAAATTTGAAACTTCTGCAACAGTATATTATGAAATTAATTTTAAAATTAATCCAAATGTTTATTTTGAAGATGATTCAACAAGAACATATTTTATAAATAATGCTAAATTAATTATCGAATTACCTGATGGACAAATAGTAGAAAAAGAAATTGATCTACCTTATAATTTATGCTTAGTTGATGAAAAATATAGTTTGATATCAGATAAAAATTCAAATGTGATAAAAGACATCAAAATTATTACTAAAGAAGAATTTTTAGCCAATCAAAAAAATTATACTGAAGAAGATTTATCTGATAATGATGATTATATATTTTATAAAGTAATTTATGATGATTATGCAAACTATTCTTACAGAAGAAATGATGAAAGTGGAGTAGATTTAGCATATGAATATTCAGATATTGATCCAATTAAAACTTCTGAAATCTATACAAATACTTTACACATAGAATATATGGAAACAGGTCTAGTTTCATTATCTCAAATAGTTATTTACCGCACTGAGGTTAAATATACATATTTTGAAGAAAAAATTTATAAAGATATTAGTCTAGATATGTATGATTTAACATATTTAGCTAATGGGCTTTTGGTAGATAGTAGTTACAATAGACAGTATAACATTTCAGATCTAATTTTAAATGCTGAAAAATATCAAGAATTAGATTTAGGTACTTTTAAATATGAATTAGTTAAGAAGGAAGCAAAAGATGCCTCCTTAACTGAAATAACTTATAAAGTATCTTTTGATAATGGAACTACATGGGAAGAATTCACTACTTATGTATTAAACCATACTGAAAATCCTGTTGAAGGTGAATTTACTGCAGATGCTGAAGGTAGCTGTGAAGGATATGTTACATACACTTATTCTTGTTGTAATAGAACATTTAAAAATTCTAAAAGTAACCATGAATGGGAATCCATAACTTTGTTAAACCCAACAAAAACTCAAGTTGGTGTATATGAGATGAAATGCAAAAATTGTGATGAAAGTCATGTATATACTAATTATTGCGACCACCCTAGTTTTGATGAAGATGACAATTGTACAGTATGCGGATTAGAAAAAGAAAATATGGATGCGACTGTTGTTGAAGATTTGACTAAAGAAGACGATGAAGATTATAAATTTGGGTATTATATCAATTATGTATCTTCAGACAACCAAAAAGATTATGCAGAAAATGAATACCGTATTTATTTAGGCATTCTCTTTGATGAAGAAGGCGAAGAAGATTTTGAAATTTTTGATAAAGTTTATTTTGTTGATGAGGTTATAGAAGAAAAAACAGGCACTTTAGGTCATTATTTCACATTTAATAAGGACGATTTTGCTACATTTTTAGAAAACTCAGAATACGAAGAATACAAACCAGTAGTCTTGATATTTGATATATATAGTACTAATCCAATCACTTATACTTTCTAAAAAAACCAATATTGAAAAGACCTTTCGGGGTCTTTTCTTTTTGGAATAAAATCAAAAATATTGCATATTTTTATTATTAATAATATAATAAAAAAAGGAAATTCGTTTAGGAAAAAGGAGAAGATGAAATGCTAGACAACGCAAAAGAAATTAATCAAAGAGATTATAAAAAATTCAAAGAATCATTTGATAAAGAAAGAGTAAATAAAATTTTACAGAATGCAGCAAACAAAAACAAATTATCTACACTTGCTTTTGTAGGAACTTCTAAAGTTGGTAATTATGATAATTTTTCAATCGATATCAAAACACTTCCTGCTACAGCCCAAAAACAATCAGGTAGATGCTGGATATTTGCTGCTACAAATGTATTAAGAGAAGTAGTTGCTAACAAACTTAACTTAGCTGATTTTGAATTATCACAAAATTATGTAGCCTTTTATGATAAACTTGAAAAAGTTAATTATATGTTAGAAAGTGTAATTGATCTTTTAGACAAGAAAAAAGACGATAGAACATTACAGCACGTAGTTATGTGGGGTGTTGGCGATGGAGGCCAATGGGATATGTTCAAGTCGTTAGTAAAAAAATATGGTTTAGTTCCAAAGAATGTAATGGATGAAACTGCATCATCATCAGGAACAAATGAATCAAATTTTGTTATCAATAGACTTATAAGAAAATTTAGTGCCAAAGCATATAAATTACATCAAGAAGGTAAAGATAATCAAATTTCTAAATTAAAAGATGAAGTATTAAACCAAGCATATAAAATTTTATCTATAGCTTTTGGTACACCTGTTGAAGAATTTGATTTTGAATATGTTGATAAAGATGGAGTTTATCATTTAGATAGAGGTCTAAATCCTAAAAAATTTTATCAAAAATATATTGGTCTTAATCTAGATGATTATGTATCAGTAATCAACGCTCCAACTGAAGATAAACCATATTACCAAACATTTACTGTTGATTATATAGGAAATGTTATTGGCGGAAATCCAATTTGTTATTTAAATCTACCACAGGAAGAATTAAAAGAATTAGTAGTAAAACAACTTAAGGCCGGCGAAGTAGTGTGGTTTGGTAGTGACTGTGGAAAATATGGCCAAAGAGACGAAGGCTTCTGGGCACCAGAACAATATGATTATAATAGCTTATTTAACATTGATTTGGAAATGGATAAGGCTGACATGCTTGATTTTAGAGAAGCAGCAATGAATCATGCCATGGTTATTACAGGTGTTAATTTAGTTGATGATAAGCCAACAAAGTGGAAAATAGAAAATTCATGGGGAAAAGATATTGCACACGCAGGTTATTTTACAGCAACAGATTTATGGTTTGACAATTTTGTATTCCAAGCAGTTGTAAATGTAAAATATTTAAATGAAAAACAACAAAAAGCACTAGCTAAAAAACCTAAACATTTAAATCCTTGGGATCCAATGGGTACATTAGCTGATTAAAAATTAAAAGAGGTATTTATTTTTGAAAAAAATTGTTTTAAAGAGCTCCAGTCCAAGGAGAAAAGAAATATTAGAACAATTAAATCTAGATTTTATTATTAAAACATTTGATGTTGATGAAACATTAAATCCTAATTTAACACCAAAAGAAAACGTAAAAAATTTAGGATTAAAAAAGGCACTAGTAAATAAAGATGAATTTAAAGATTATATTCAGATAGGCTGTGATACTATTGTTGTTTTTGATAATGTAATCTATGGTAAACCAAAAGATGAAGTAGATGCCTATAATATGTTAAAAAAATTAAGTGGCAACATGCATTATGTAATGAGCGGGCTTGCAGTGATATATAAAGATATTATTTTATCTGATGTTGTTGAATCAAAAGTTTATTTTAAAAAACTAACTGATGATGAAATATATGATTATATCAAAACAAAAGAACCTTTTGGCAAAGCAGGTAGTTATGCTATACAAGGCATTGGCAATGAACTGATAGAAAAATATGAAGGATCTTTAAGTAATATTATTGGTTTACCAAAAGAAAAACTTATAGAATTCTTAGGTGAAATCAATGAGCTTTAATATAGGAAACATTAAAATAAATGGTAATTTCGTTTTGGCACCAATGGCTGGAATTACTAATGAAGCATTTAGAATTTTGGCAATAAAAATGGGTGCTTCATATGTTGTAGGTGAAATGGTAAGTGATAAAGCTATTTGTTTTAAAAACGAAAGAACAGTAAATATGACTAAAGTTAATCCTTTAGAACACCCTATTGCGATACAGTTGTTTGGTAGTGATATAAAATCGATGGTTGATGCAGCAATATTTTTAGATAAAAATAGCGATACTGATATCATTGATATCAATATGGGATGCCCTGTTCCTAAAGTAGTAAAAAATGGTGCTGGTGCATATTTAATGAAAGAACCTGCTAAGGTATATGATATCGTAAAAAACATCGTAGATAATGTATCTAAGCCTGTAACTGTAAAAATAAGATTAGGATTTGACGAAAAATCAATCAACTGTGTTGAAATAGCAAAAATAATCGAGAAAGCTGGTGCTAAAGCAATCACTATTCACGCAAGAACTAGGGCTCAGGGCTATTCTGGTAAAGCAAACTGGGACTATATTAAATTAGTCAAACAAAGCGTATCTATACCAGTGATAGGCAATGGTGATGTAACATCAGTTGATGAAGCTAAAGAAATGTTTGAAAGAACAAATTGTGATGCGATAGCTATTGCTAGAGGTGCTATAGGTAATCCTTTTATATTTAGAGAACTTAATGCTTATTTTAATGAAAACAAAATATTAGAAAAACCTTCTAATAAAGAAATATTTGATACTATAAAATATCATTATGAGCTTTTAGAAAAACTAAAAGGAGAACATATAGCTTTACTTGAAATGAGGACACATATTCCGGCATATATCAAAGGAAAGCCAAATTCAAGTTATATTAAAGATGCATGTAACAAAGAAAAAGAAATGAATAATGTTTTTAAAATATTAAGTGATTATTTATTAGAATAAATTGTTCTTAATTATATAAATATTAAAATAAAATAAAACCAGGTGTAAAGTCAGCTATATATAACTGACAATGCACCTGTTTTATTATGAATTTAAAAAACATTAGAATAATTTATTTTGTATGCGTTAAAAATGAAGCGTATCCCAATAAAATAAAAATCCCAGGCTATAAACCTGGGACAACACTAATAAGCTGGATTAACTCCAGCTTTTACTTTACTTTTAGATATTCAGGTAAATTTGGTGAATATGGTAATA
>CAKZZJ010000020.1 GCA_937885165.1 uncultured Caryophanales bacterium | reverse complement strand
AATAAATATAAATTATTTTACGAAAACGCTAATGAGGCAGTTTTAAAAATTATTTCCGAAAATGGAACATTATTAAAACATACTACCTTTGTTCATAGCTATCCCCATGATTGGCGTACTGGTAAGCCGTTAATCTTTAGAGCGACATCGCAGTGGTTTTGTTCTATTGAACCGATTAGAGAAGATTTAATTAATGCGATTCACAAAGTGAAATGGTACCCTGCATGGGGCGAAAATCGTATGGTGAATATGATTGCTGGTCGCTCTGACTGGTGTATTTCCCGTCAACTTTGGTGGGGCCATCGCATCCCCGCCTGGTATAAAGGCGATGAAGTATATGTAGGCATGGAAGCCCCTATTGGTGAAGGGTGGGTACAAGATAATGATGTCTTAGATACATGGTTTTCAAGTGCCTTGTGGCCATTTGCTACATTAGGTTGGCCTGATAATACTAAATTACTTAAAAAGTATTATCCAAATCAATGCTTAGTAACAGGTTATGACATCATTCCATTCTGGGTATGCCGTATGACTTTTCAAGGTGAAAAATTACTTGGCAAAAGGCCATTTGAAGATTGCTTAATTCATGGACTTATTCGTGATAAACAAGGAAGAAAATTCTCCAAAAGCCTAGGTAATGGCATAGACCCATTTGATATGGTTAACTTATATGGAGCTGATGCCCTAAGATACTATCTTGCTACCGATGTTGCCCCTGGAACAGATATGCGTTTCGATGAAGAAAAAATTAAATCAACATGGAATTTTATCAATAAAATATGGAATGCCTCAAGATTTGTCTTAACTAATATTGAAGATTTAAAAGAAATAAAATTAGAAAATTTAAAACCTGAAGATAAATGGATTTTAACTAAATATGAAAAAACCATTCATGAAGTAAAGAAATTTATGGATAAATATCAGTTTAATAATGCTGGTGCTTCTATCTATGAATTTACTTGGAATTATTTCTGTGATTATTATATTGAAATGGCAAAATATAGTATTGATGAAGTAGAAAAGCTTTTGAGAGATAATCATTTTGAACTAAGTAAGTCCCCTGAAAGTTCTTATGATCCCATAATTTGGTCTAAGACTTTAAGTTTCAAATTTAACGAGCATGAAGTTAAGATCAAAGCACAAATATCCTATTACTTGGAATTTCTCTCACAGTTTCATCTTGATTTTGAACTGTCTATACAAGGTACGAAATATTCATCGAGCTTGGTTGATGAGCTTTATGATGATCCTTCGGAT
>CAKZZJ010000019.1 GCA_937885165.1 uncultured Caryophanales bacterium | reverse complement strand
AGGATATATTCCTTCCTCAGTTAATTTTCTAGCTAGATTGGTTGTGGCATCAAGATGTGTAAATGTTGTTGCTGGAGCGGGGTCAGTATAATCATCTGCAGGAACATAAATAGCCTGAATAGATGTTATTGATCCACCTTTTGTAGATGTTATTCTTTCTTGTAATTTACCCATTTCAGTAGCTAGTGTAGGCTGATAACCAACCGCACTAGGCATTCTTCCTAATAACGCACTTACTTCAGAACCAGCCTGAGTAAAACGATAAATATTATCGATAAATAACAATACATCCTGATGTTCAACATCTCTAAAATATTCAGCCATTGTCAAACCTGTTAAGGCAACTCTCATACGAGCACCAGGAGGTTCATTCATCTGACCGAAGGCCATAGCTGTCTTTTTTATAACTCCTGATTCATTCATTTCAGTATAAAGATCATTACCTTCTCTTGTTCTTTCACCAACACCAGTAAATACTGATATACCGCCATGTTCCTGGGCAACATTATGAATTAATTCCTGAATAAGTACGGTTTTGCCAACACCGGCACCACCGAATAATCCGATTTTACCACCTTTGATATATGGGGCAAGTAAATCAATTACTTTAATACCTGTTTCAAGTATTTCTACACTTGTAGATAATTCTTCAAGTTTTGGCGCTTCTTTGTGAATAGGCATAGTTATTGTATTTTCAACCTTGCCTAAATTATCAATAGGTTCACCTAAAACATTGAATACTCTCCCTAATGTTCCTCTTCCTACTGGAATAGTTATCGGAGCACCTGTTGAAATAACTTCCATTCCTCTGACTAAACCATCAGTTGAATCCATAGCTATACATCTTACTTTTTTATTACCTATGTGCATAGCAACTTCAAGTGTTAAGTCGATTCCGATATTGTTATTTTTTTCTTTTGGTATTTTAATTTTTAATGCTTCATTTATTTTTGGTAAATCAACACCATCAAAAAGTACATCAACTACTGGTCCTTTAACCTCAACGACCTTACCAAGCATTATTCATTACCTCCTATCGCATTAGCACCACCGATAATATCGATAAGCTCAGTTGTGACAACATTTTGTCTTGCCCTATTATATAACAACTCAAGTTTGTCGATGATTTCTTCTGCGTTATCTGTAGCGCTCTTCATAGAATTCATTCTTGATGAATGTTCAGAACATTTCGCATCTAATATTATGCCGTAAATTACATCCTTAACATACATCGGTAAAATTAAATCCAATGTTTTTTCTATACCTGTTTCAAATACATAATCAATTCCATTTTCATTTTCTTTAATATCTTTAATAGGAAGTATTACATCTTCTTTTATTTCTATTCTAAGGTTATTGATAAAATGATTATATATTATTACAAGTTTATCGATTTGTCCTTCAATATAAGCATTTATAAACGCATTTGAAATTGGAATGATATCTAAAAACATGATATCATCTCTAATTAAAATAGGCTCATCATATATTAAAGGATAATTCATTTTCTTTATATAATTAAATCCTAATTTACCTACCGCACCACATATATATTCATCTTCATCTTTATGATTATTTTTAATCATTTCTGTTAATTCTTTAAAAACTGATGAATTATAGGCACCAGCAAGTCCCCTATCTGATGTAACAATAAGGTAGGCAGTTTTTTTGATTTCTCTTGATGTTAAAAGCGGATGAGGATAATCCTCTTTGCTTTTTTTAACAACCAAAGAGGCCATATTGCTGATTCTTTCCATAAAATCCTGATAAGATTTAAAGGTCTTTTCAGCCTTTTTTACCTTTGACTGGGAAACCATATACATCGCTTTAGTAATCTGAGCGGTTGATTTTGTGGATTTAATTCTTCCTTTGACCTCTCTTAATGAATTTGCCATATAAACCTCATAATTTTATGCAAATCTTTTTAAGAGATTTTTAAAATAATTATTCAATATTTCTTTTTCTGGTAATACTTTATTTTCTCTTAAGAACGTTGCAATTTCTTTTGCTTCATCTTTAGTCTTCATTTCAAGATATAATGTATCTTCAAATCTAGCGATATCTTCAATTTTAACTTGATCAAGATAACCATTTATCAAAGCATACAAAATCATTGCTTCTTCTTCCATAGCTAAATTGACATGAAGACCTTGTTTTAAAACTTCTTCTGTTCTCTTACCACGCTCAAGTCTTGCCTTTGTAGCACTATCAAGATCGCTACCGAACTGAGTAAATGCTTCAAGTTCACGATATGCTGCCAAATCAAGTCTTAATGTTCCTGAAACTTTCTTTATTGCCTTAGTCTGGGCAGCACCTCCAACACGTGATACTGAAAGTCCCGCATTGATTGCTGGTCTTATACCTTTATAAAAATAATCAGTCTGCAAAAATATTTGACCATCTGTTATAGAAATAACATTAGTTGGGATATATGCAGATATATCACCAGCTTGAGTTTCTATTATAGGTAGGGCTGTAATTGAGCCCCCGCCTAAAGCTTTATTTAATTTGCAGGCACGTTCAAGCAATCTTGAATGTAGATAAAATACATCACCTGGGTAAGCTTCTCTACCTGGTGGACGCTTTAATAAAAGTGACATTTCACGATAAGCTACTGCATGTTTAGATAGGTCATCATAAACAATTAGAACATTCTTACCTTGATACATGAAATATTCAGCCATACTTACACCAGCATATGGCGCAAGATAAATAAGTGGTGCAGGAGATGATGCACTTGATGATACTATAATTGAATAATTCATAGCACCTTTTTCTTTTAGAGTTTCATAAACATTTGAAACTGTTGATTCTTTCTGTCCTATAGCAACGTAAATACATATTACATCTTTACCTTTTTGATTTAATATTGTATCTACAGCTATAGATGTTTTACCTGTCTGTCTATCACCAATTATCAACTCTCTTTGTCCTTTGCCGATTGGGACTAGAGCATCAAGAACCTTGATACCTGTTTCAAGAGGTTCATTTACTGATTCTCTTGCCATAACGCCTGTGGCTTTAACCTCAATAGGTCTACTCTTAGTTGAATTAATTCCACCAAGTCCGTCAATTGGAAAACCAAGCGGATTAATAACTCTACCGATAAATTCTTCACCAACAGGAACCTCAAGTATTCTCTTGCTGCATTTGACTAAGTCGCCTTCTTTTATTAAAGAAGAGTCACCAAGTAAAATAGCACCTACTAAATCTTCTTCAAGGTTTTGAACCATTCCATATACATTGTTAGGAAAAATAAGAAGTTCACTTGACATAGCTTGGTTAAGTCCATGTATTAAAGCGATTCCATCTCCTACTTGTACAACATGACCGACATTTTCAACTTCAACTTCACCTTTATATTCTTTAATTTGTTCTTTAATTAAGTTAGATATTTCTGACAAATTTATATTGGCCATAAATCCTCCTAAATTGAATTCTTAAGGCGATTTAAAGAATTTTTAAGACTATAATCAATAGTTTCATTATTAATAACAATCTTAATTCCGCCTAAAAGAGTCTCATCAATAACGTTTGATATAATTATATTTTTTCCTTCATGTCTTATGGCTAATCTTTCTTTTATATCTTCAAGCTTTTTGTCACTTAATTTAATAGTTGAAATGACAGAAGCTTTTAAAGTATTTGATTCTTCTAAGACATAAAGGTTATATGAATCGATAATTTCATATAATAAATTCATTCTGTTATGATCAATTATTACATATAAAAAATAAATAAAATCTAAATCTAAATCCTTATAGACATTTTTTACCATTTTCTTTTTTAGTTCTCTATCAACACTTGAATTCTGAAGAATGTCTAAAAAATTTTCTTTTTCTATTGTTGATTTCAAAACTAAAAAGCATTCAGAAAATGTATCTAGTTTGTTTTTTTCTTTACCAATTTCAAATAGAGCATAGGCATATTCATCAACAACCACTAATTTTGCCCTCCTTCGATGATACTATCAACCACTTTTAAATATTTTTCTTGGTCGATTTCTCTTGCCACAATCTTTTCTGCAGCTAAGAAGGCAATATCTACTATTTGTTTTTTGATATCATTTTCCATATTCTTTCTTTCCATCTCAAGTTCTTTATCAAGATTTTCGAGTCTAGTTTTGGCTTCCTTTTTAGCATCAGTGATAATCATATCTCTTCTCAAATTTGCTTCTTTTTCAGCCTGATCAAGCATATCTTTAACTTGATGTCTTGCGTTTTCTAATTCCTTATTTAAATCTGCTTCTACTTTTACAGCATTTTCTTTTGCTAATTTAGCATCATCAAGTTCTTTATCGATGGCTTCTCTTCTTTTTTCTAAAATCTTTGTAATAGGTTTCCAAAAGAATATAAAAACAACTACAAATAATATTATTGTTGCAACTAATTGTATGCCAAAGTCTATAGCGAAATCCAAAGTGAAACTTAAACCATTCCCTAAAGGACCCAGAGCACTTTTTACATATGATGTAATTGAATCAAGTGCTTCAGCTATACCTAAAAACATATTGATTACCTAATTTCTATACAACTAATAAAATAGCGATAATGAATCCATATAAACCAGTAGTTTCAGATACTGCTTGACCGATAAGCATTGTAACTCTAATGTTACCAGCCATTTCAGGCTGACGTGCGATTGCGTCAACTGCGTGTGCAGCAACATTACCTTCACCGATAGCGGCAGCGAAACCTGTAAATACAGCAATACCAGCTCCAATGTATTTTAAACCATCACCTGTAGTAAGGCCCTCCAAAAATGCTAAAATGTTTGTTAAAATCATCATGAAATCCATCTTTTTTTCCTCCTAATTTCCATAGATTTTTTCTTCATCTTTTATTTTCATTGATGTAAATATAATTGTTAAAATTACAAATACTGCAACCTGAATCAAACTAAATCCAATATCAAATATTATATTTATAAATGGCATTATGGCAACAGAGCCCCATCCGAAAGCTCCTTTTATAAGTAGCGATATACAAGCACCACTTGTAACATTGCCAAACAAACGTAATGATAATGATATTGGTAGTGAAACTTCACTTACAAGATTCATTGGAAGCATAAGCGGAATCGGCTCTATAAATCCTTTTAAATAACCCAGCGGTCCATTCGATACAATTCCGGCAATCTGAATTACACAAAAACTTGTAAAACCTAAGGCAAAACATATCATTATGTATCCTGTAGGATTATCAAGCAAAAACACTGCCGATATATTTGAAAAAAATATATAAATTGTTACAGTTAAGAACCAAGGGGCAAATTTTTTCCACCTTATACCAATGTTCTCCTTTACAAAATTGTTGATTAAAAAGCCATAACGGAGTTTTTTTCATCGGATCTATCTTTCTTATAAAAAAGAATAGGACTACAAATAAAATTATTAAAGCTCCTATAATAATAAGTGAGTTTCTTACAGCAGGTTTAAGAGTATACTCCAAAACCAAGTTCACTCCATTTTAGCCTCCCTTCTCTCTAAATATCTGGTTAAACCTATTGATAATAAGAAAATTATTTTGACTGTCATATATCCTGCCAAAGCAACGATTAAATCTACAACAAGTTTACTTTTGTCATTTTCTTGCAAATCATCTTTGGCTAAAAATGCTATTCCTACAAAAACACCTACGACAACAACCATTCTTATTAACATCCATATCATCGCACTTTTTCTTGCGTTAAAAGTCGGGTCATTAGACATTCTAGTTATTCTTGCTGTTGATTTAATCATAAATCCATGAGTAAGTAAACCTAAAGCACCACCTATAAGATAATACCTCCAGATATTTTCTCTTGCAGCAAATACCAAGACGACTGTTATTATCGCAATTAACACAACCGATACGGGAACTACCAAATATTTAATTGTTTGTTCCTTTGTCATTTTTTTTCTTTTCCTTTTCTTCAGTTTCTAATAAATAAAGTAAGTATGAAATAAAAATACCTAATCCAAGTATTGCACCAACTGCGGCCAATATTCCTTTTAATACTGAATCTTTATCAATAAGATAGCCTATTAAATAGCCTAATCCTGTAAGCATCAAAAGGGTAAAAAAGCCCTGGGATGCGACTGCATAAAATCTCGCACCGTTTTTAAAATTCATTATTTAGTTCCGAAAAGTCTGTCTCCACAATCACCAAGTCCTGGTACAATATAGCCGACTTCATTTAGTTTTTCATCTAATGCGGCAACATAAATATCAACATCAGGATGAGCCTTTGATAAGGAATCAACTCCGATAGGTGCAGCAACAAGACAAGCAAATCTTATGTGCTTGGCGCCTCTTTTTTTAATCATATCAATTGCAGCAATCGCGCTTCCACCTGTTGCAAGCATCGGATCAACTACTAGAGTGATGGTATCGTCTGATGCGATATTATCAGGAAATTTAGCATAATATTCTACTGGCTCTAGGGTCTTTTCATTCCTGTATAAACCGATAAATCCAACCTTCGCTGTAGGTATTGCATTTCTAAGTCCATCAACCATTCCAAGCCCTGCTCTTAAAATTGGGACAATTACTAGTTCATCTTTCATTTCATACTGGATAGTTTTACATATAGGTGTTTCTATCTCTATTTCTTTTAAAGGAAAGTCCTTTGTTATTTCATAAGCCATAAGAGATGCAATTTCATTAACATTATGATAAAAATCTTTTGTGTTAGTTTCTTTTTTTCTTATATTGGTAAGCTTATGAGTAATTAATGCATGCTTTAATATTGTGACTGACATTTTATACCTCTATTTCATTTATTCTTCTTTGATGCTTTTCCAAATTTGAAAAAGGAGTTTCTAAAAAAACATCAACTATTTCTTTAGCAAGCTCAAATGGAGTATATTTAGCACCTAATGCTACTACATTAGCATCATTGTGACTCCTTGTCAAAAATGCTTCATCCTTACTTCTTACTAAAGCACATCTTATATTTTTTTCTTTATTCGCAACAATTGATATGCCTATACCTGTATAGCAGATAACTATGCCTTTTTCTGCTTCATTATTTGCTACACTTTTAGCAACCTTCTTACCATATATAGGATAATCTGTTGATGCACTAGAATCACAACCAAAGTCTATAACTTCGATGTTCTTTTCTAATAAATAATCTCTTATTTTGTTTTTTAGTTCAAATCCTGCATGATCTGAACCGATTGCGATTTTCAAGATATCACCCCACTTCTATAAATTATAACATAATTTATTTTACTTAAAAAGAAAAAGCTAAAATTATTTAAAAAATTTCATAAAATTAAAAATTGTTATGAATCACATCATCACATATATGATAGGTCCTTTTCTTATTAAAATAATAAGGGGTTGTTAAAAAGTTAAACTTTTGATGCTTAATAACTAACAGCCCCTTATTGCTATTTTTTAATCTTATAAATATAAATATATGCTTTAGCACGCGATAATGCTACATAATGTAAATCAAATTTAGTATTTGGATTAATACTTATATAAATGATAACATCATTTTCCATACCTTTGAAGGCATATGGTGTAGAATATGTTAATTTATTGTTTTTATGATTGTTAAATTCTTTAATTTTTTGATTGTAGTTTTTGATTATTTTATCTAAAATATGATTGTTTTTCTTCTGATCAACTAAAATCGTAATCTGATTATAATTTATTCCATCTTTGATTAAATTATCAATTTCATCAATAATATCTAGCGCATATTTTTCTTCATTCTTTACATATTTAAATTTTACATCATCATTTTTAACTGATTCATCTAACTTCTTCGTGATAAAGATATTATCAATTGCTTCTTTTACGCCTTCACCATTACGGCAGTTTTTAATTAAATCAAATTTAGCATAACGGTATCCATCATCATAAAATAATTCATTCTCATAAATCTTTTTTGCATCCTTATAATAAATCGCTTGATTCTCATCATAAAAAATATAAAATGATCCATCCTTTAAGCCTTTTATCAATAACTTGTCAAAAAGTTCAATTAATATCTTATTATCATCTATATCTTGGGCTTCAGCGATAATTATTACATCATATTTATCTTTATCAGTAATGTATTTATTTGAATAAAAAATGAGTTTCTTTAATTTTTCTTCTATCGACACATTATCTACATCAAGAATCGGATTATTCTTTAAAATGATATCTTCTAAAAAGCCCATAAATGGTGATACTTTTGATTTTGAAGCATCCCTTAAATCATTTTTAACTCTTAAAGATATTAAAGAATTATAAGATAAATATAAAACTTTAAGTTTTTGGTTTATAGAAAACTCTTTAAATAATAATTCTGATATTACTGTTTTACCTGTACCAGCCTTACCATTAATTAAACATCTTTTATTTTTAAGAAGACCTCTAAATATTGCAAATTGTTCATCTGTTAAATCATTTATCGCTAGATTAACAGAATCAATATAATCTTTTTTGGATAATTTATATTCAAAATCTTCTCCATCTAATATTTCTTTTATTTTCTTTATTTCTTCTTTAGTAGGATATTTTATATTAGCAATAGATAATTCATGTAATTTATTGGATGCTTTAAGGATAAAATCATATAAATTCATTCCTGATAAATATGTATCAGAACCATTACTCTTTGGTATTTCTATAAATTTATTTGTATCCATAAAAGCAACTAAAAAGCCACTCACAAATTTTCTTAAATCTATTTTTCTTTGAGATAATTCTAATATGATATTAGTAAGACCATAATAATTATTTTTAGCCTGATTATATGGATCAATATAATGTGATTTATGAAATCTATCTATGCTGTATAAATTACCATTTTTGTTTTTTATAAATCCACCCTTAACTTCAATAATAAAAATACCAACCTCAGGAGCCAGCACTAAAAAATCTATTTCGTTATTATCATGAATTTTTATTCCGTCTACCTTTTCTCTTTTGCGATAATAATAACTATAATAAATATCCCAATTTAATTTTTTTAGAGTAGACAGTTTAATAAATTCCTGAAATAATTTATATTCAGCGTTACTATGTGATTTAATTTGTTCTAAATTATAATCAATCGGATGAAAATTCATAATTACCTCTATTTCATTATAGCATTTTAAAAAACTTATTAAAATAGTTTAAACAAAATTAAAATATAAATAATAGCTATACTTTTCTTAAAGAAATTTATTATAATAACGTTTTTATTATCTTAAAATTATTGTCATATTTTTTAAAAAGTGTATAATAAAATGACGGAGGTAAAAAATGACAAAAAGCAAGAGTGTATTAGGTTTTTTATTCTATGGCATAGCTGGTGCCTGGGGTGGATATAACCTATATTATTATATTAAGACATTAATCCCTTTATTCCAAAGCAATTTCAGCGATTTTGATGTATCATTTTCTAGTATATGTTATCTTGTTTGTGCGGCATCTACTGCAATTCAAGTGCTTTTATGTGTTTATGGATTTTTAAAGAATCTAGGTGGAAGAGTAAATATGACACCTACAGTATTCACTTTATTTTCTGTAAGCTTACCACTTGCCTTAAGTAGAATTCCAGATGTTATCGATATGTTTAAAAATGGCTCAATCGGAATGAATACATTAAGTTTTGTATTATTCATCTTAAGTATTGCTGATGCAATACTAGCACTTATCGCAATGTTTTTTAAAGGTGGATTTAAAAAATTCTTCGCACTGCTTGCCGCAATAGCTGGTGGTGTAATTTCAGTACTTGATTTAGTTAATATATTTAAAGCAAAAGGCTTTGTAGATGCATTTAGTGAAGCTCCATTATATATGGTTCTTACTATCGGCTTCGCACTTATTTATGTACTTGCATTCCTATATATTATCACATTTGAAAGTAATAATAATAAAAATTAATTAAGCCTCTTAAAAGGCCTCACTTAAAATGGTGGGGCCTTTTAATTTTGTAATTTATTAAATATGAATAATCATAATTAATGTATTCTTCTTTTTTCTAATTCTTCAAAGAATCTATCTTCGTTTCTAATAGAAACAGAAATAAAATTGAAATTATTATAAAATATATTTTTTGTATTATATGTTAATCCTAAACAAATTAAGCTTCTATTCCATCTTGTATCTTCAATTTTTTTTATACTGTTATATAATATTTTCTTTTTATATAATCCAATCCTTATAAATAAATATTCTTCTTTTAATTCTATATATGATATAAGATCAGTTATTAACAATAATAAAATGAATAAAGATATTATTAACATAACAATAAAAATAATGATTTCATTCAAAAAAACTATGCTGATAATTGCATATGCCAAAAAACCAGCGAATATAGTTATTAATAATAACATATAAAATATTCCAACTTTTGCATAAAATTTCATAATAGTTAATTACTCCACATATTTATTATATATTTAGATTAAAAAAAGACCATATATTTCTACATGATCTTCTCTTAATTTTATTATTCTTTTACGAATGGTAATAATGCCATATGACGAGCACGTTTGATAGCGATAGCTAATTTTCTTTGATATTTTGCAGAAGTTCCAGTTACTCTTCTAGGTAAGATTTTACCTCTTTCAGTAATGAATCTTTTTAATAAATCAACATCTTTGAAATCGATATGCTCAATATGGTTTGTCTTAAAATAACATACTTTTTTCTTTCCGCGTCTATCTCCACGGTTATTTCTCTGTTGCATAATTTCCTCCTAATTTTCTAATTAAAATGGTAATTCACCATCATCTAAGTCAACATCAAATCTTTCTGGAGTTTGTTCTTCAGCACTTGACTGTTGATTGCCATATGTTGGATTATTATATCCTTGATATGGATCTTTTGGCTGTTGGTAAGATGGTTGTTGATATGTTGGCTGCTGAAAATTTTGTTGCGGTTGGTTCTGAATTCCGCCTTCTTTTGGTGTTAAATTTTCAACATTTTCACACACTACCTCAGTCACATAACGCATTTGGCCATCTTGACCTTGATA
>CAKZZJ010000018.1 GCA_937885165.1 uncultured Caryophanales bacterium | reverse complement strand
ACCTAAAACAAGCAAAATAACCCCTAAAAATGAAAAAAGGACTGATATTTTTGGTATCAATCCTATTGTTTCAATATGGTGACCAATACGGGATTTGAACCCGTGAATGTCGCCTTGAGAGGGCGATGTGTTAACCATTTCACCAATTGGCCATTTATGTGCTTTTTTAGCACATATTATATTATCAATAATTAATTATTTTTTCAAGCCTAAATATTGAATTACGGAATTAATTCTTCTTTCTACTTCATCAAAACCTAAAATTTTTTGAATAAAATAAACATTAGGTGTATTTTTTCTTCCTGCAAGTGATAATCTGATTAAACCAGCCATATCACCTACCTGCCCATTGAATGATTCTGGTGACGCTTTAAAGGCTTTTCTGTCTGAAGTGAATTTGTGTTTTGCTGCTAAAAGCTTTAGATTTTCAAACCATTCTTCTTCTGTTACATCTAGATTATAATTATCTAAATATTCACTCAAAGATGAAATTATTACTTCTTTATCCAATTCTTTAGTTTCATTTTTGTTTATATTAACTGTAAAATCCAAATTAGATTTATCAATTGAATCATATATGTCGTTATAAAAGAATTTGATTATTGGATAAACATCTGAATATTTAGCATAATCTTTACGAGGATTTTCTTTTTCGCGTTCTATATTTAAAATCTGAACTAACAATTCAAAATTATTTTCTATTTTCTGATAGAATTCTAAATCATATGTTTTAGCCCATTCTTTAACTTCTATAGCTAAATCATTTGCTTTTTTATAAGCCATTCTTTCTTTTGAAATAGATATTACTTTTTCTATATCAAATAATGCACCATCAAGACTCATCTTATCAAATGAGAATGTGAAATCATAGAATGATTTATCTAAATTTTCATTTCTCCAGGCTTCATAATTAGAATTGGCAATAGTAAGAAGATACTCAATAAAGCCATAAATTGGATATCCTTCTTTTAAGAAAAATTCAACTGATGCCTCATTATCTTTTCTTTTTGATAATTTACGTTTATTACCATTATCGAGTTTCATTATTACAGGCAAATGAGCATATTTAGGTCTTCTAAAACCTAAAGTATCAAATAATTCAAGATGGATTGGTAAACTTGGCAACCATTCTTCACCTCTTGTGATCACTGTAGTACGCATAAAATGATCATCACACAGGTGTGCAAAGTGATATGTTGGAAGGCCATCTGATTTTAAAATTACGATATCTTGATCATTCTCGGTTAATTCAAGATCCCCTCTTATTTCATCATGAAAAAATATTTTATTATTATGATCTCCCATTGACTTAAATCTGATGATATATGGTTTACCATCTTTAATCATTTTTATTGCATCATCAACACTTAAATTTCTATATTTGGCATACTTACCATAATAGCCAGGAATTACTTTTTCTTTTTCCTGTTTTTCTCTTAACTCTTGCAGTTCCTCGGGTGTTGCAAAACAAGGATAGGCTCTGCCATTTTCAAGTAAATATTTGATTACAGTTTTATATATTAATGCTCTATTTGACTGTTTATAAGGACCATATAAGCCTTTTTCTTCATTATCAGAAATATAACCCTCATCAGGTATAATATTAAATATTTTCAACTGCTTTACTAAAGCTTCAGCGCTTCCTTCAATTTCTCTTTTAGTATCAGTATCTTCAAGTCTTATGAAAAATACACCTTTTGTTTGTTTGGCATAAAAAGATGAAACTAAAGATGTAAATAAGCTGCCTGTATGTAAAAATCCTGTAGGAGATGGAGCGAATCTTGTTACTTCTGCATTATCAGGTAACACTCTTTCAGGATATTTTTTTTCTAAATCTTCTATAGTTAGATTAATATCTGGAAATATTAAGTTAGCTAGATCCTTATAATCTGCCATAAGTATCCCTTCTTTCACATTATCTAATTTTAATATAGGAATGCTTTTTTTTCAAGTTAAAAGTAAAACAGTTTTAATTTAAAAATAATAAAATGCTTCCATTTGGAAGCATCTATTATAAGGGAGAATGATTTATCTAAATTGAATATCTGAACTGAATTACTTCAAATTCAACATCAATTGTATTATTGTTTCTTGTTACATTAAATGTAATCTTATCACCAATTTTAACACCGGTATTTGTAAGTAATTGCATTATCTCGGTTGTTGTCGAGGATGTTATGTTTGTGATGTTATATGTTATGGTATCTTTATCTTGATAATCTATTTTTACACTATTAAGGATATCACCATATTCTAAATAACCAACACCAGTATAATATGTATTAGATTCTACTGATGAAATATAAATAACATAAGTATAATTCCAGAAGCCTCTTGACTGTTGACCAAGTGATATAGCAAAGCCATATTCATAATCACCTTCGATATAGCCTTCATAAAAGCTATTTGAAGATGTGTTATATTTTGCGGTATTTAAAATTGATTTGATTGTTGATAAAACAATTTTAGATGGTACAGCAAAACCTAAATTTTCAATTGATGATGATGAATATTTGTTAGATACTATACCTATTAATAAGCCTTCAGTATTAAACAAGCCGCCACCAGAATTTCCTGAGTTTATTGCGACATCAGTCTGTAGTAGGGTTCTTGATGTATAACTATTGGTTTCTATAACTCTATCAACATATGATATTACGCCTCTTGCTACACTATTAGGTAGTGTTCCAAGTGGATTACCGATACAAAATACATCGCTTCCTCTTTTAAGTGTTGATGAATCAGATAAGATTGGTACATATTTTAGGCCGGTTTTCTTAATTGCTAGTACCGCAATATCTTCATCTGAATATCCACCAACTAAATAAGCTTTCTCTTCAGTTCCATCATCAAGGGTTATAGAAAAATTTGAAAATCCTTCAATTACATGGAAACATGTAACAATAAAACTTAGTCCTAAATTATCATCATATGCGAATAACACACCTGCACCTCTAGATGTAGCTGATGATGATATGCATGTTACAGATACACACGCCTCTACTACATCATCTACTGCATCTACTAAAGCTTTCTCTTTTTCGCTGTTTAAATTATCTTCAACTAATACATAATTAAGACTTACATATGATGCAGTATCATTATTTGTGTTTCCGCTTGTTACAGTTGATGTTGATGTAGTATCATTAACATTTGAATTTACTGTAGTATCAGTAGGATTAACTGGAATTATACCAGTTGTTGAAGGCGTCGCATCAACAATTGTAGTAGTTGTATCTTCAGTATTAGGGAAGGTTATTGTGCTACTATTATTACAGGATGTGAGGGTGAATGCAAATGTAAAAACAAATAATAAACTTAATATAATTTTTTTCATATTTTTTCGCATTAAAATGCTCCTTTTTATTCAATATCAATATTATAAATGCTAATTATGTGATAAATTTGTGATTTTTTAAATTAAAAATAAAAATTAGCCCGGGATATGCCGAGCTAATAATTATCTTTTTATTAAAGAGTTGTTATCTGTGTTGAACCACAATATAGATAATATGTTCCTGATTTTCCTGGAATGTAGATTTTATATCCTTTATATGATGTTGATAATGTAAATGTTTCAATAATAGTACCGCTTGAATTTTTAATATAATATGTTCCACTTGATAATGTAGTTGATGTACTAGATGCATTAGAGCTCATATTTGCCTCGCTGCACCAGCAGCCAACTGATATAACTATACCACCAGTAACTTTAAGAGTGCCATCTAAATCAATTGTGCCACCGGTCATACTGCTACCACTTGTCTGAGCGTTTTTAACAATTACAGTACCACCAGTTATTGTTACATTTCCATTTGAATCTATTGTATCAGTATCACCACTTCCTACTGCTACATCAACATATCCACCTGATATATAAAGTAGTGGTGTATATGAACCATTGCATTCTGCAGCATTAATACCATCATCTGTCGCGTAGACATATACTTCGCCACCGCTGATATAAATCCTGTTTGCTTCAATTCCTTCATATGAAGTCAAGACATTTATATAAGCATTATCACTTATATAGATATCCTGATCAGCATGGATACCATCATCTTTTGTTGTGATAGTGATAATACCACCTGTAATAGTTACATTACCGGTACCATATGAACCACTATCAAGTGTCACATCGTTATTTACATGAATTCCATCATCATATGATTTGATTTCAATTGTACCCCCGCTTATGATTACTTCATTATCAGCCTTAATTCCTTTTGTTGAGTTTTCTGAATCATAAATGCTGAATTCAAAAGAAGCGGTTGAAGATGATCCTCCTCTTCCTCTACCTGAAGGTGAAAAGGAAGATAAAGTAACTATTATTGTATCATAATTATCTGTAACTGTCTTTTGACCTGAAGATCTATAATATGAAGAACTAGATCCCTGAGTCTGCGTAGATGAATATACATAGATTATCATATTTGAATAACCAGAAGGTTTTTCAATTTCATAATAATAATATGTTGTTGAAGTGCTTTCATTCATTCCTCCAAGGCCACCCATACCACCCATATTACCGCTTTGTTGTGTAGTTTTTACAGTCTTAGTAGTGTAGCCTGATGAATTTTTCCAAACATAATCTGTTGATGAATTATAATAATAAATTGAATATTTATAAGATGATGAAGTTGCTCTAATATAATAAATTCCTGATTTTATATTTGATACTTCTTCAGAATAACTTGAATATGAGCTTGTATAAATATTTAATGTTACAGCATCATCATTTATTTCAACATTATATGCTGCATCTATTCCGTCACATGCTGCATAAATATTTATTGTACCACCTGATATAGTAACAGTTCCTTGTATCTTCTTAATTGTTGTGCCATCATCTTCATATTTTATAGCGCTATTAGATGTTTTAATTCCATCGCCCTGCCTTGAAATTAAAGTTAAGGTTCCAGATTCTATTGTCACACTATCATTGCCTTTTAGTGCGTTATCAACAACATTTACAAATAGAGTTAAATTCTTAACTTTTAAATCATCTTTTGTATGAATCCCATTGTTATTAAGAGAATAGATAGTAAGTGACCCTTTGCCGGAAATATTTAAGTCAACAACTGAATAAACGGCACTTGATATTTCATCATCTGTAGCTGCGCTTCTGTTATCGTTGATATAATTATCATAATTTTTCTTGGCAGTCAGGATGACTTTATCTCCTGATAAAATACTTATTGGTGCTTCATATGCGCTACTTATAGTTATTCCACATAATTCTAATTCTAGTTTATAAGTATCAGTTTCATCTATATCAATTACAATATTACCATTAAGTGTGCCTGATATTTGATATAATGAATCTTCAGTAATAGCCGTGAAAGTAATTGTATATTCGCCATTATCATTTAATTTTACATTATATGCATTAGCAGTTCCTGATGAATATGTAATAGTAAATGGATAATCTATAGGATTAATTAGATTGATGCTTATTTTTAAATTAACAATATTATAATTTATATTATCATTAGGTGTATATATCGCACTATATTCTTTCACATCTTCTGCAATTATAGTATTTCCATCTTCCCAAGAGAAATTATCAGGTAGTGTTATAGTAGATAATGTTTCTCCTACATTCCCTGATAAGGTGGTAGGAATTTCATATGATGGATCTGTTTTTTCTAATATTATTGTTATTTCTACTTCTAAATCATTATAATTAAGTGAGTCAGGATTATATATTGCAACATATGATGTATTATCACATGTAGGTGTTAGGGTTTCATCTTTCCAAACAAGGCCATATATAGATATATCATAATCTGCTAAAGTCTTATTTTCATCATAAGTGCCAGTTAAAGTGATATCTTCACTAAAAATAGGATCTGCTTTAGTGATATACCAAGTGACTGTAATATCATCTGTTGTTAAATCATCATAACAATTATTCTTTTTATTTTTTAAAGTTATTGTTATTTTATATGTTCCTACATCTGTCGCACTTAAAACTGAATCTGAACTAATTTCCATATATTCTTCATCATAATTTATGATATTAGATAAATCATATGTATGACTTGATTTATCATATGTATATGAAATATTATCAGCTAATGTTGGTTTAGTTACGATATTTGCTACACCATATATAAATGTAGTTATATTATTAACAACATTATAATTTGTAGTATCTTCAGGTATATATGTTAATGTAACTTCATTTTCTCCTTCATCAATAATTAATGATTCATCTTCAAAACTAAAACCATCATCTAAATTAATACTTGACACATAATTACCGATAATTCCATAATAAACTGATAATTCATATGTAGGTGTAGCTTTAGATAGATTTATAGTAACATCTACTTCTAAATCATTATAATTAAGTGAGTCAGGATTATAGATTGCAATATAGGATGTATTATCACATGTAGGAATTATAGTTTCATCTTTCCAGCTAAGACTATATATAGATATAACATAATCTGCTAAAGTCTTATTTTCATCATAAGTGCCAGTTAAAGTGATATCTTCACTAAATATAGGATCTGCTTTAGTGATATTCCAACTCAATTTATATGATTTGACATTACCTTTAAAAATCATATTTGTAGTATCACTAACTTCTAATATAATATAATAAGTGCCTGCATCTATAGCTTTTAATGTTGAATCATCAGATATTTTCATATAAGAATCATCATAATTTGTGATATCAGATAAATTAATTTGATATTCACAATTATTATATACAAATGATTTTGATAATTTTGGTAAATCAACAACTATTTTTGATACTTTTACAGTAATTTCGATATTTGTTATTACCTCATAATTTATAATATCATCTGGAGTATATGTAGCATAATATTTACTGATATCAGCAGTTAATGTTATATTTTCATCAACCCAAGAGAAATTATCAGGTAGTGTTATGGTTGATAATTTATTTAGTGCTACAGCACTTAAATTTGTTGGTATGCTATATTTTGGAGTAGCTTTTGATAGTTTTATAGTAATATCTACTTCTAAGTCATTATAATTAAGTGAGTCAGGATTATATATTGCTTTATAAGTTTTAATATCACATGTAGGTGTTATTTCATCATCTTTCCAGTAAAGATGTCTATAGCCTGACAATGAAAAATCAGCTAAAGTCTGAGTATCACTATAAGTAGCCTCAATTACGATTTCATTATCAAATGTAGGTGTAGCTTTTTCAAGAACTAATGTTACTTCTACTTCTAAATCATTGTAATTATCATTATCAGGATTATAGATTGCTATATATGTTTTAACATCACAAGTAGGAATTATGTTTTCATCTTTCCATACTAAATTATATAAAGAAATATCATAATCAGCTAAAGTTTTAGTTTTATCATAAGTTCCTTCTAAAGTTATTTCTTCTTTATATGTGGGCGTGGCCTTACTGATTTCAAATTCTTTAGTAACAGATGTAGCATTAAAACCATTCTCATCTAAAACAGTTATTTTAACTACATAATTACCAGCATTTACTGGTTTTTCTAATGTATATTCATCTTCATCATCTGATTTATAACTGATTTTTACTATAGCTTCATTATTAGAAATCTCATATGTTACATCATCTATTTCTTTTCCGTCATAAACTTTTGAAATATCGCTAATATTTGATATAATAACATTTTCTTTAGAAAGTTTTGATATTTTATCAGTGTATGAATATCCGCATACAGTGCATGTATAAGTGATAATACCTTCTTCATCATATGTTGCTTCTTTAGTAATTACAGATTCATATGTGTGCTTTTTATAATCACTTACATAATTACAATCTGAATCTAAGCATTTATGATAATGCGCAACATTATCATAAGAATATTCATCACTAAAATTATGTGTGCTTGTATTATTGAAACATCCTGTAATAAAAATAATTACAAAGATTGATAACAAAGATATTATAGGAAAGAAATTTTTCATTCATATTCACCTACCTTTGCTGATATTTTAAATTTTTAACCTAAACCTAACTTAAAAATTAAAAAAAATACACCAAAAAAATTGGTGTGAAAATATAAAAAATAGGCTGTTAGCCATTAAACTTCAAAAGTTTAATTTCATAACAGCCTATATTTTAAATCTATTTTTTAAAATAGCGGTTATATAAGCCTTGGAAGGCTTTACCATGTCTTGCTTCATCTCTTGCCATTTCATGAACTGTGTCATGTATAGCATCAAGATTTAATTTTTTGGCTCTTGTAGCTAAATCAAGCTTACCTGCAGTAGCGCCTGCTTCAGCATCAATTCTAACTTTTAGGTTTTGCTCTGTAGAATCAGAAAGTTTTTCTCCTAATAGTTCTGCAAATTTAGCTGCATGTTCTGCTTCTTCAAACGCTGCTTTTTCGTAATATAAGCCAATTTCAGGATATCCTTCTCTATGAGCCACTCTTGCCATTGCTAGATACATACCAACTTCTGTACACTCAGCTTCAAAATTCATTCTTAAATCAGCCTTGATATCTTCTGGAGCATCTTTGGCAACACCTAATACATGTTCACATACAAACTGTGTTTCTTCTTTGATTTCTTCAAATTTTGATGCAGGAGCTTTACATACAGGGCATCTAAAATCTTCTGGTAATGATTCACCCTCATAAACATAACCACAAACTTTACATACAAATTTTTTCATTTTCTTCCCTCCACATCTAAATTATAAATTAAAAGGATATTAAAGTCAAATTATATTAATACAAGAAAATTTTGAAAAAACTTTATTCTAAAAAAATAATTTGCTATAATATTAATAGAAATTTTGGAGGACAAAAATATGCCTATATTAGAATCTGGTGAAAATTATTTAGAATCAATTTTAAAATTATCTGAAGAAAAAGAAAAGGTTCATGCAATTGATATTGTTAATGATTTAGGCTTTTCTAAACCTAGTGTTTCAATAATGTTAAAAAAACTTAAGGAAGAAGGATATATTACAATCGGAGAAGATAACTCTTTAGGTTTAACTGATGAAGGATTTAAAATAGCAGATAAAATTTATGAAAGGCATAAAATTTTAACAGCTATTTTGATTAAACTTGGAGTTGATCCTTTAGTTGCTGAAGAAGATGCCTGCAAGATTGAACATGATTTAACAGTTGAAAGTTTTGATGCGATAAAAAAATATTATAATGAAGTTTTGAAATAAATAACTGCTTAATAATAAAATGGTTTAAGTCACCTTAAACCATTTTATTATTTCTAAATCTTATATGATTTTAATTCCTTTAACAAAGGTTTTATAGTTTGTTTTACAACTCCATCTTCAAATGGATCTTTTAAATGAGATTTTAAAACTAAGGTTCTAAACGGATATTTACCACCTAGCTTACATAATGCTACATATCTTTTCCATGCAAGTTCATGATTCTTTCTATCTAAATTAAAGAATTCAAAGGCTACAACCTGAGCTAGTGTATAATCAATATAATAGAATGGTGAAGAAAAGATATGACTCTGTAATAACCATCTATGGCCATCCATAAGATATTTGTTTTCTTTATAACATTCTACCTTGTATGGAGTATATTTTAATTCAAGATCATGCCATTTTTTATTTCTTTCTTCTTTTGTAGCACTAGGATTTTCATATACCCATTCCTGAAAATGATCTACAGTCACACCATATGGCAAAAATGAAATGGAATCTGCTAGATGCTGGTATTTATATTTATCAGGATCATCGAAGAAATAAAACATATATGGATGAGTAAAAAATTCCATTGACATAGAATGTATTTCACAAGATTCCATAGTTGGGCTCCTATATTCAGGTACCTTTATTCCTTTTGACATATGAGCCTGGAATGAATGACCGAATTCATGTGTAAGTACATCCACATCACCTGCTGTATTATTGAAGTTAGAGAAGATAAATGGTGTTTCGTAAACAGGAAAATATGTCATATATCCTCCTGAAACCTTACCTTCTTTAGCCTCTAAATCCATAAGATGATGTTCTGCCATAAATCTAAAGAAATCAGATGTTTCTTTAGACAATTCATCATACATTTTTTTTGCATATTCTATTTTTTCTGATGTTGTTCCAAGTGGTGTAGGATTACCATCTTTGAATGTTAATGACATATCATAATATTCAGGATTTTTAATACCTGTACGCTTAAACTGATCTTTTAATAATTTAGCCGCAATCGGTGTTACTACTTCATTTATTTGTTCTCTATATTTTGCGACATCATCTTTGTTATAATCATATCTATTCATGCGAATATAGCCTAGTTCGACATAATTTTTGTAGCCTAGTTTTTTTGCCATCTTATCTCTCACTTTGACTAATTTATCATAGATATCTTCTAATTTATCTTTAACTTCATCTAAAGCCTTATAATAACATAAACTGGCTTCTTGTCTTGTTTTTCTATCATTATCTTGTAAAAATTTACCCATCTGAGGTAAATTATAAATATTACCTTTATATTCTACTCTTATTCCTGCAGTTACATTGTCATATTCCATTGTAAGTTTGTTTTCTTCTATTAATTCTTCAATGATTCTATCATCAAAAGCTTTTAACTGATATTTATACATCTTTGTTAAAAATGTACCATACTTCTTCTCTAAATCAGGTAAGAATTCTGATTCTAGATAAGCTTTGATGAATAAAGTTGCTGCAGACTGAATCAAAGGTAATCCCTCATTTAAAGTATTCATTGCTTTTTCATATTTCTTATTTCTAGTATCAAGAGTATATAATACTTCTACATGAGTTATTTCATTTTGGAATTTATCGTTAAATTTATTTAGTCTGTTGATGATTTTGATTGCTTCATTTGCATCTTTTGCATTTTTAAATTCTTCTGTAAATTCCAAAATCTTTTCTTTTGTTTTTTCAATTGATGGCACCTTAAATGGCCATTCTTCAAATTTTTTAATTTCTTTCATACCTATCTCCACTAATTATTTTTTTAAATTATAAATATAATTCAGCATATCATATGATGCACTCTTTTTAGCACCTTTTTTAGAACTATCATCTGCTGAAAATGATTCTTTATATCCTTCTACTAATATTCTACATCTCCAGATATCAACTCCGTTATTATTACCTTTTAATTGGAATTTATAGACTGGTTCTTTTATAAAACCTCTTTGAAATAATAAATCCAACTGATTTGAAGCATTTTCTGGATTTGGATAGCCAATGATATCTTCCATTTTCAATAATATCTTTAATATCCATGCTTTTTTCACATGTGATTATATTAGCATATTTAGAATCGGATACCAAATACAATTGATTTGTATATTTAGTTAAATCAAAAACAGCTACAGTTGTTGGTTGATTTATATTTTGTATTCCCATATCTACCTTAATTTCTTTATTTTGTTCGATATTTATTAAATAATGATTTGTATTAAAAGAAAAATGATATCCAAGATAATTCTT
>CAKZZJ010000017.1 GCA_937885165.1 uncultured Caryophanales bacterium | reverse complement strand
TCATGATTTTGTAGTAAAGAAGGGTTATTAATGTTATTTGGCAAATATATCAACAAATATTATAAAAAATATGCAATATTTTTCATAATAGGCGTCATTGCCTTAATTTTGGTTGATTATTTCCAACTTGAAATACCAAAAATCTGCGGTAACATCATTGATGGTGTTTCAACTGGAACAATTTTTGAAGAAGAAAACAGCAATCAAATGCTAAAATATATGCTTTATTTGGGCCTAATCGCCTTCATTATGTTTACAGGAAGATTTGCCTGGAGATATTCAATATTCGGTGTTGCGGCAAGAATAGAAGCAGATATGAGAGATGAGATGTTTTCTCATTCATTAAAGTTATCAAATCAGTATTATAAAGAACATAAAGTAGGGCAGCTTATGGCTTTACTTACAAATGACTTACAAACAATAAAAAGAACATTTGGTTCAGGAACTATCTTTCTAATTGATGCGGTATTTTTAGGTAGTATTGCATTATTTAAAATGATAAGACTAAACTGGCTTTTAGCATTATTATCATTAATTCCAATGATGCTTATATTAGGTATTTCGCTTTTAGTAGGAAAAGTTATGGAACAAAAATATAAGCTTACCCAGGAAGCATATGATGACTTATCAGATTTCGCACAGGAAAATTTTTCTGGTATTTCAGTAATCAAGGCCTTTGTAAAAGAAGTATTTGAAATAAAAGAATTCGCTAAATTAAATAAAAAAAATTATGATAGAAATATTTCATTTTTCCGTTCATCAGTATTGCTTGACGTTTTACTTACTGCTGTAATTTCTTTAATTATTGCTTTACTCATTGGCGGCGGATCATATTTCGTTATAAATGAATCAATATTTTTTGGTAGTAAATTTACATCAGGAAGATTATTTGAATTTATTGGGTATTTTTCTTCTTTAGTATGGCCAATTTTAGCAGTATCAATGCTTATTCAGATGCGTGCTCAAGGTGTTGCATCATATAAGAGAATCGAAGAATTTTTAGATTCTAAGATTGATATCGTTGATGATAATGTAGAAGAAATTGATGATATCAAAGGTAAGATTGAATTCAAACATCTTAATTTTAAATATCCTGATGGCAGTAATTTGGCACTTGAAGATATTACATTTAAGATTGATGAAGGCATGATGGTAGGAATTGTTGGTAGAACAGGCTGTGGTAAAACAACCATCGTAGATTTGCTGCTTAGAACTTATAATGTTGATAATCAGAGTTTATTTATCGATGATAAAGATATAATGCATATACCATTTAAAAAAGTAAGAGATTCAATAGGCTATGTACCACAAGATAATTTTTTATTTAGTGATACTATCGCCAATAATATTGGTTTTTTTGCCGAAGATGAGCTTGATGAAGCATCAATTGAAGAAGCAGCCAAGCTTGCATCAGTTCATGACAATATCATCGAGTTTGAAAAAAATTATTCTACAGTATTAGGCGAAAGAGGAGTTACATTATCAGGTGGTCAGAAACAAAGAGTTTCTATTGCAAGAGCCCTAATTAAGAATCCGGCTATTTTGATTTTTGATGATAGTGTATCTGCAGTAGATACTGACACTGAATCCAAAATATTATCAAATCTTAGAGCTGTAAGGCAAGGAAAAACTACAATTATGATAGCTCACCGCATATCAACAGTTGAAACCCTTGATATGATAGTACTTATGGATGAAGGAAAAGTTATTGATGTCGGAACTCATAATGAGCTTTTGGAAAGATCAGCCCTTTATCAGCAGATGGTTCACCTACAGGAACTTGAAAAAGAAGTAGGAGGTGAGCAGAATGAAAAATAAGAGAAGAACAATGAGCGATAAAGTTTTATTCAAAAAACTTTGGGGCTATATTAAAAAAGAAAAATTCAAATTTCTGCTTGCACTATTTATAACAATGGTAGTTGTTATAGCTGATTTAATTCCTGCATACCTAGAGGGCCAAATCATCGGTTTACTAAATGCTAATCCTGATAATCCTAGCAGTGATGCAATCGTAAATATATTTATGCACTACGTAAATAAAGGTAGTAATCCAAATGATGTCAAATTATATATAGCATTTACATTAGTTGGTATTTTATTAGGTGTTAGTGTTATTGCAGCATTATTAAATTATGTAATGAGAATGACTCTTCATAAAGCATCCCAAAGAATAATTATCAATATCAGGATGGATACATTTACTAAAATTGAGTCACTTTCTATTGCCCAAATAAACAGAGTACCAGTTGGTAAATATGTAACAAGGGTTACAAATGATGTTAACGCAATTTATGATTTATTTACTAATGTTTTAGTCAATTTAATAGGTTATGTAATAAAAATTTTATTCGTTTATATTATAATGTTTGTTATCTCTCCTATACTTACATTATATTTATCAACAATCATTCCTATATTAATCGCAGTTTCTATCGTGTTCAACAAAAAATCAAGAGCACAGCACAGTAAAGTAAGAGATTCAATATCCTCAGTTAATGCTTTCCTATCTGAAAATTTATCAGGTATGAAGATAACTCAAATATTTAATCAGGAGCATAAAAAATATGTTGAATTTGATAAAACAAATCAGGAATTAAAGAAGAATTCTATTAAAGAAATACTGATATTTGGTGTTTTCAGACCATTTATTTATGTTTTATATGTTGCATGTCAAATAATAGTATTATCTATAGGATTCGTTTTATTAAAGGGTGGAAGTCTACCTATATCAAGCTATGTATCATTCTATCAGTACATAAATAGCTTCTTTGATCCAATACAGCAGCTAGCTGATCAGTTTGAGGCTATGCAGGCAGCACTTGCATCAGCAGAAAAAGTATTTTTAGTCTTGGATACCCCAGTTGAAATTTTAGATAGTGATGACGCAATAGAAATCGATCACTTTGACGGAAAAATTGAATTTGAGCATGTGTGGTTTGCCTACAATGAAGAAAATTGGATATTAAAGGATGTATCATTTACTGTAAATCCAAATGACACAGTAGCCTTTGTTGGGGCAACAGGTGCAGGAAAAACAACAATATTAGCCCTTATTGTAAGAAATTATGATATTCAGAAGGGTGAAATAAGGATAGATGATATCCCTATAAAGAATATAAAAATTGAATCATTAAGAAAGCATATCGGTCAGATGTTACAGGATGTATTCTTGTTCTCTGGTTCAATAAGAAACAATATCACACTAAGAGATGACAACTTCACAGATGATGAAATCAACGCTGCAACAAAATATGTTAATGCCGATAAATTAATTGATAGGCTTGATGGCAAACTTGATTATCAGGTTTATGAAAGAGGAGCCAACTTCTCAAGCGGTGAAAGACAATTATTATCATTTGCAAGAACAATCATACATAAACCTAATATAATGATACTAGATGAAGCAACTGCCAATATCGATACTGAGACAGAAGTACTGATTCAGGATTCGCTAGAGAAGATGATGAATGTGGCAACAATGCTGATTGTTGCCCATAGATTATCAACTGTTCAACATGCTGATAAGATAATCGTTTTGAATAAAGGCGAAATAATTGAATCAGGAACTCATCAGGAACTGCTTAAAAAACATGGTCATTATTATAATTTATATGAACTTCAGTATAAACATATGGAAAAATAAAATATGAAAAAAAATCTCCCTTTTTTAATCACTTTATTAATTTTAATATTTGTATCAATCTTTACTGTATGTTTTTTTACATTGCATGAAAGAATAATTTATACTTATAGTGAAGAATATAAAGGTTATCTAGTTTCAGATATCAAAGGGATTTCAAATGAAATTACAATTCCTTCTACTTATAAAGATAAAAATGTAGTAGGAATAGGACAAAGAGCGTTTTACAAAAATGAACGTGTAAAGAAAATTAATTTTGAAGATGAATCAAAAATAAAAATCATCGAAAAATTAGCATTTTCTGAATGCAGTAATCTTGAATCCTTTGAACTTGTCGGAACATATAATATCGAAAGAAATGCATTTTCATATGCTACTTCACTAAAATATGTTAAAATTTCACCGGTTAATTTAGGTGCGAGTGTGTTTTATGGTGATACAAATTTAGAGGAAGTTCTGTTGGGAGATAATTTAAAAAATATCGGTACTTATGCATTTTCTAAAACTAAGATAGAAATATTAAATTTACCTAAATCATTAAAAAACATATCTTATAATGCATTCATAGATATGCCTTATTTAAAGGAAATAAGCCTATATAAAGCAAATATAATTTCTGATTTAGAATATCTAAATTCTTTAAATAATATTAAAATTAATGATTTAAGCTAATCTATTAACTAGATTGGCTTTTTCTTTAAAGTATAACTTTAAAGTTTCATAGATGAAAGCGTTCTTACAAGAATATATTTTTACAACTAAGATTGTATATTTATTTTTTTGTGTTATAATTTTATTTGTAAAAAAAGCCTAAAGAGGAGGAAATTATTATGGCTAAAAAAATTGTTTCTGACCTTAACGTAAAAGGTAAAAAAGTATTAATTCGTGTAGATTTTAACGTACCAATGAAAAATGGTGTTATTACTGATGATACACGTATAAAAGCAGCCTTACCAACAATCAAATATGTACTTGATGGTGGTGGTAAAGCAATCGTATTTTCACATTTAGGAAGAGTTAAAGTTGCTGAAGATATAGCAAAAAATGATATCACTCCAGTAGCAAAGAGATTAGAAGAATTATTAGGGGTTAAAGTTAAATTCATCAACAAGACAAGAGGCAAAGAACTTGAAGATGCTGCTGCATCATTAAAAGATGGTGAAGTATTGATGTTTGCCAATACTCGTAATGAAGACTTTGATCTTGTAAATAATAAAGAAGTTAAAAAAGAATCCAAAAATGATCCAGAATTAGGTGAATATTGGGCATCACTAGGTGATGTATTTGTAAATGACGCATTTGGTACTGCACATCGTGCAGCTGCATCAAATGTTGGTATAGCAGCAAATGTTAAAGAAACTGCTGCCGGCTTCCTTCTTGAAAAAGAAATAAAATTCATCGGTGGAGCTGTTGATAATCCAAAACGCCCTTATGTAGCTATTCTTGGTGGTGCAAAAGTATCAGATAAAATTGGTGTAATTGAAGCATTAATCGAAAAAGCTGATAAAATTTTAATCGGTGGGGCTATGATGTTTACATTCTTAAAAGCTCAAGGATTAAATGTAGGTGCTTCTAAATTTGAAGAAGACAAATTAGATTTAGCAAAAGAATTACTTACAAAAGCAAATGGTAAAATCGTATTACCGGTTGACGCTTTAGTAGCAAAAGAATTTGCTGATGTAAAAGGTTTAGAAAAAGATGTAGATAAATTTGATAACGATGATATGGGCCTTGATATCGGTCCTAAGACATTAGATTTATTTGCTAAAGAGTTACAAGGTGCCAAAACTGTAGTATGGAATGGCCCTATGGGTGTATTTGAATTCGAAAATTACAACAAAGGTACAATCGGTGTATGTGAATTACTTGCTAATCTAAAAGATGCAGCAACAATCATCGGAGGCGGCGACAGTGCTGCAGCTGCTGAACAATTAGGATATGCAAATAAAGTAAGTCACATCTCAACTGGTGGTGGTGCTTCACTTGAATACCTTGAAGGAAAAGAATTACCAGGTATCGCATGTGTGGATAACAAATAATATAGGAGAAAAAACATGGAAAAACAAATACTTGTAAAAAGTACAGTTGGACTTCATGCCAGCTTAGCAGCAAAAATAGTTCAGGCTGCATCTAAATATTCAGTTGATATCTTGTTACATTACAAAGATAAAACTATCGATGTAAAATCAATTTTAGGCTTAATGAGTTTAGCTATCCCTAGCGGAGAAAATGTTGTAATAGAAGCATGTGGAGATAATGCCGAAGAAGCTATCTCTGATATCGCAACAATATTAAGTAAATAGGTGCAAAGATGAGAAAACCAATTATCGCTGGAAACTGGAAGATGAACAAAACTAGAGATGAAGCTATAAACTTCGCTTTAGGAGTAAGTGGAAGGCTTCCTAATTATGCAGAATGCATAGTATGTGCACCATTTATAATTTTAAGAGATTTAGTTAAAAGAGTTCCAACTAATTTAGCTGTTGGTGCTCAAAATATGGATTATCATGATAGTGGAGCATTCACTGGTGAAGTATCACCACTTATGCTTAAGGATACAGAAGTAACACATGTAATAATCGGTCATAGTGAAAGAAGAGCATATTATAACGAAACTGATGAATCAGTAAATCTTAAAGTTAAAAAAGCTTTAGAATATGATTTGGTTCCAATCGTATGTGTTGGTGAAGTATTAGCTGAAAGAGAAGCAGGCAAAACAAATGAGGTTCTTGCAAGACAAATTAATGAAGGATTTAAAGATGTAAACCTTGATAATCCTGAAAATTTAGTAGTTGCCTATGAACCAGTATGGGCAATTGGCACTGGTAAAAATGCATCAAGTGAAATTGCTGAAGAAGCTTGCAAATTCATAAGAACAGAACTAGAAAAAATCTTTGGTAATAAGGCTAACGATATAAGAATTCTTTATGGTGGATCTGTTAAACCAGAAAACATCAAAGAATATATGGCTAACCCTGATGTGGATGGCGCACTAGTTGGAGGTGCATCACTAAAGGTTGATAGTTTTGTTGCCCTATGCAATTATAAAGATTAGTCAAAAAAAATTAGTTGTAAAAGCAAATAAATGAAAGAATAGATAAAAACCTCAAATTATTAGAAGATAGTAAAGATTATAAAGATATAAAAGAAAAATTAGATAAAGGAAATAATTTTATAGATTATTTTTTAGTAATAGGGCAGGAACCTATAATATATCGAGAAAAATGGTTATATACTGAGGATTTAGATACTTTAAATAAAAAGCACAAAGAACAATTCAAGCCAAAAATAATATCATCTTTTCCTCCATTTGAAAAATCAACAATAGCATTTGATGAATCAATTCTTATGCATATATTTCCCAATGGGTATAAATTAATCAGAGCTAGACAAAAACCGAAATCAAAAGTTTTTTCATTCATTTTGGATAATAACTATTATAATTTAGACTACCCGCAAAAATATTTAACTTGTTTAATCTGTTATGAAAGTATAGCCCAATATAAAATATTGCAAGAATTAGAAAATAATGAAATGGATTATACTAAAATTGATAAAAAGAAAATAAATTCTCAACCATATGCTGATATTTATATACCTAAATGTATTTTAATAATGTCTCTTTATCCATTTTTCGGAGAGTTTGAAAAAATAATAACTGAAATATATTCATATTCTCAAAATTTGGTATTTAAAGCGATTGACCTTTCTTCTCAAACTGTAAAGAGTTTAAATGACAGGAAAGTTTCTATATCTTATAGAAGAATGAGCACTTTTACAGAAGTTATTAAAGAAAAATTACCTGAAGTTCCTATTGAAAAAATTGTCGAGAATTTATTAATAGAATTACCAGTACCACCGAGAGGAGTGGCAAAGGTTACTTATTATTTAAATGAAGAAGAGAGAATTATTACTCAAAATAAAATGAATGAATTGCCTTTATTAGATATTAATTTAAAAAAAATTTTTGTGGATTTCCAAGTAAAGGATGTAATTAATATTTATAATTACATCTTTTTAGAATCAAGAATTTTATTCTTTAGTCGAAATATAGAATATTTAAATAATTTCATTTATGGCCTTTTAGCATTATTATATCCATTCCAATATCAATATCAAATAGTAACAATATTACCTCAAATAAATTTCGAAATAATAGAAAGTCCTACTCCTTTCATAGCAGGAATAAACCAAAGTTTTCATGATAAATTTTTTGATGAGCACAATTTCATATTAGAAGATTCAATTTTAGTAGTTGATATAGATAATAAAAAAGTTAATGTGATAAATGAAAAAACAAAAATACCTGAATTTCCTTCTAAATATCGCAAAAATTTCGAGAAAAAGCTGCAAGAAATAGTTAATAAATATTTAAAAAAATATAAAACAGAAAAAGTCGACAAACATCCAAGAAAATCAAAATTGATCAATTTAACACATACTGAGATTAGAAAAGATGGAGTATCATTAAGTGGTGGGACATCAAGTACAACTGATACTGTTGAATCTTCAAAGAGTGCAATATTTAATCAGATTGATACTATTAATCATATTAACAGTATGGAAGAAGATGTAGATATGGATGAAATTAATAATACTGGAAATGAAATAGATGAAAAAACTGAGATGTTAAATAATTTAAATATAGGTTATGATTTTAACCAGGAGATAAGTGATTTATTTTTTAATTTCAATGCAAATTTATTATCAAATTATAACCAGTTTTTAAACAGGGATTTTTATTCTTCTAATACTATGCCTAGTCTTGAAATGCTTTTCAAAGTTAATGAATATTTAAAAACTATTTCACAAGCTGATAAAAAGTTTTATGAGAAATTCATAGAAGAAACCCAAATTTTCGGAGATTTTATTTATTTGAGAATGGTACCAAAAAATAGCAAAGAGAAAATACGTATATTAAAATTCGATGAAAAAATAAACGAAAATAGTAATAATTCAAGATATTCAAAAATAGGTGGAGTTTTCACTAATACCAAAGAATATGAATTTGTCAATACAAGTGCGATATTAAAGCCAAGACCTTTATCTAAACATGAGCTTGATTTTTATAAAATTAAAAAACATAGAACAAGATTATTAACATATGGAGTTGAAATAAAATATGACAAAGACTTAAATAAAGCCTATTTTAATTATCCAATTTTTCCAAAATTAACTAATTTATTATTTCTTGCTGAGAATATTAAGGATTATTTCCCTCCACAAAACTTTAATGAAGAATTAGATATTATAAACGACGATATAATTTCTAAATCTCATTTAGCTGATGTTTCAATAAGATTAGATGATATGAAAAAATATATATATTTATGCTGGATACAATTATGGGCTTTGACATTTTGGTATAATCAAGAAAACGAGAAAAAATATAGATTTCAGGAATTAATTAAAATAATAGAAAAATCATCTTGTTACGAAATGGAAATATTTAATTTATTATTTGAAGTTTTATCAAAATATGGAAAAGATACAATGGTGCTTAAATTATACGATGTTTTACTCAAGAAAAAATTAAATCCTAGTTTTAAAGTTCACAATATAGTAATGAAGATAATGGAAGGAAAAAAGATGGAAGGAAATTTCGCTGAGAATCTTAAAAAGATAATAGAAAAAGAAGATAAAATAATATATACTAAAAATAATTTTAATCGCCGAACATTTAGATCTAAATATTTTTCTAATATTTTAACAGAAAATATCAAATTTTATGCTTTTGATTCTTGTATTATGTGTCAAAAAGATATCAACTTGGAATTAATAAGTAAAAATTTAAAAGAAATGAAAAGAGATTTAAATTGGACAGTTTGTCCTGGATGCGGAGAAAATATTTTACCCAAATTAACAGTACAATTCGGTGAAGAAATAAACAAATCAGGAGATATGAAAAAAAATACTTGCATTATTGAAAATATTGTGTTATTTTCTCCTTATATTTTAAAAAACAATTATAATACTTTTTTTAAAAAGAATGAAATGAAAATAGATGTTGAACAATTCATGATGAATTATTCGACTATATTTTGGGATTCATTATGGTATTTCAAATTGAATAATTTAGAATATGATTTCATGCAACCATATTATTATAGATTAGAAGAAATTAAATCTTATCCAGAATTTGAAATAAGTTTGGAAGATTTAAATGATAAAAATATTCTAAAGGATAATATTATAGTTGATAAATATAAATTTGATAGTAACAAATTTGTGCGCTTTCCTCTGCTTCTTTGGCATAAACTTGTAATGATCTTTCCATTCCAAATTGCTGTCAAAGAAGAATCCCCACTTTAAAACACACAAATCCGATGCTCTGATACCTATGTTAATGCCTATCACAAAAAGCATTTTATCTCTTTCCGCAATCTGCTCATTGGTAGGTGAAGTGGCAAACAAGATACGATTGTTAAAAACAAATAGCATGGAATTGATTTCTTCATCTGTTCTAAACGCATATACCTCAGAGGAAACACCAGCAACTTTATTGCAATGTCTTTTATCCACTTCACCTGATTTTGTATAGCGTACATTATCAATACTATTGTCCAGATATGTTCT